>NZ_KV794889.1:1683-25538 GCF_001808875.1 Neisseria sp. HMSC064E01 | reverse complement strand
CAGACGACCTCTTTTACCCAACATTATCGTGGACAAAGCCCACGCTACAATGTACACCGATGGGGCAAAGGTCGTCTGAAAACGGGAGGAGCAATTTTTGCCGAAACCTCCGCCGTCATTCCCGCGTAGGCGGGAATCCATAAGTTTGAGGTCGCGGCAGCCTTGAAATATTCCTGAAATACCAAGGTCTGGATTCCCGCCTGCGCGGGAATGACGGCATTAAAGAATCGGCAGCTTGTAAATAGGTCGTTCAAACAAGTGATTCGGTTCTTATCTTTGAATCCGAAAAGATTAATTAGTAAAAATTAGGAAAGGGAAAAAATGGGATTTTTTAGTGAATTGCGTGATGATTTGGCACATGTTGAAAGAAAAATTGACCAAATTAAGGTTGATCAGGATAAATCGGGACTTTCACGCTGGAAGCCTGAGCAGTATGAATTGATTTCGGTAGTGGCTTTTTCAATGTTTGATGAGCCTGAGTTATGGGAAGAGAGATGTTCGTTCAATATCCATGAACAAGGTGATAAATTTAAGAAAAATATTAAATCTTTCATTAATAATTTTTCAGATGCAACAATTGAATATCTCTATTTTTCTATGGTGCGGTTTTTAGTTGAACTTGATCTGAGTTATGGTCCAGGTGGAATTAATTTTTTTGAACCAGGTAAATTATCGAAAGAAATTACAAATTTGAAAGAAAAGGTGATTTTTAATTCAAAAGAGGGATATTCAAGACAATTCAACTATATTTTTTATCAAATGCCGATAGATATACTGTGTTCTTACATGGGCAACAAGGGCTTTAAGACATTCCTTGAATTTGATGAAAGAAGAAACGCCTTAGAAGAATCGATTCAACAATATCAGAATGAAGTCAACGAAAAAGTAGTTGAAGTTCAACAAAGAATAGCTGATGTAGATAAACTTAAGGAAAAATTAGACGAATACAAAACAGCATTTAATTTTGTCGGTTTATCCCAAGGATTTGAAAATCTATTAAAACAAAAAAATCAGGCAAAATGGCTGACGTTTGCAGTGTTGATATTTTTATCGATTATCACGCTTGCTCCATTATGTTTCAGTTTCTATAAAAAATTCATTGCAAATGTAGATATTTCATGGCAATCCATGCTACCGATTATCGGCTTGGAATTTGTTTTAATCTATTTCTTCAGAGTGGTTTTAACTCATTACCATTCGATACAGACTCAAATCATGCAGTTGGAACTGCGGCAGTCGTTGTGCCAATTTATCCAAAGCTATGCGGAGTACGCGAAAAAAATCAAAACTGATGATAAAGACGCGCTGGAAAAATTCGAAAACCTGATTTTCAGCAGCATTCTGTCCAGTCCGGATAAAGTGCCGAGTACATTTGACGGTATGGAAGGGTTAACGTCTTTGTTGAAAGAATTGAAGAAATAAAATTAAAGGCCGTCTGAAAACCTTTTCAGACGACCTTTCTGATGCTTTGTTATTTTAAAACCGCACAATTTATTGTGCGGTTTGTCATTATCAATATTTGAAGTTTTCGCCGAGATAGACGGAGCGGACTTGTTCGTTGTTGACCAAGTCGTCCGGCTTGCCGGAGGCGAGGACGGTGCCGTCGCTGATGATGTAGGCTCTGTCGCAGATGCTGAGGGTTTCGCGTACGTTGTGGTCGGTAATGAGTACGCCGATGCCACGCGATTTGAGGAAGTCGATGATTTTTTGGATGTCGATGACGGCGATGGGGTCAACGCCGGCGAAGGGTTCGTCCAGGAGGATGAAGCGAGGCTGCATGGCGAGTACGCGGGCGATTTCGACGCGTCGGCGTTCGCCGCCGGACAGGGATGGGGCGGGGTTGTGGCGCAGGTGGCCGATGTTGAGGTCGGCAAGCAGTTTTTCGACTTCACCGTCGATGCGGCTTTTGTCTTTGGTGCTGATTTCTAAAATGGCGCGGATGTTTTGTTCGACGGTCATTTTGCGGAAAATCGAGGCTTCTTGGGGCAGGTAGCCGACGCCGAGGCGGGCGCGTTCGTGTATGGGCAGGTGGCGCAGTTCTTGTCCGTCGAGGGTAACGCTGCCTGCGTCGGCGGCGATGAGTCCGACAATCATGTAGAAGCTGGTGGTTTTGCCCGCACCGTTGGGGCCGAGCAGGCCGATGACTTCGCCGCTTTCGATTTCGAGGGAGAAGCTTTTGACGACTTGGCGTTTTTTGAAACTTTTTTGCAGGTTTTGAACGACGAGGCGGCTGGTGTTTTCGCTCATAAATGACTCTTGGTTCGGAGGTCGTCTGAAAATGTTGTTTGGGGTTTTTGCTGCGTTGGTTTTCAGACGACCTTTTGTGTTGTCAGATATTGGTTATTTGGTTTTTTGGGTGCTGGACGGCTGGATGACGACGCTGACCCTGCCGGATTTGGCGGCGGATTTGGCACCTGATTTGGAGCTGCCGTTGATGGTATAGACTTCGGTTTTGGTGTTGTAGGTGATGACTGCGCCTTCGGCTACATCGCCGCCGCGTTGGACTTTGGCGTTACCGGTCAGGGTAACGAGGTTGATGGCGGAGGAGTAGGTTACGTTGTTGGCTTGTCCGTTAACCGTGCCTTTGTTGTCGTCGAGCGTCTGGCTGAAGCGGACGGGCGAGCCGCTGGCTTTCATAAATTGTTCGCCTTTGTCGTTGCGGGAGACGTTGACGCTGCCGGCGCGGATGTTGAGCGTGCCTTGTTTGATGATGACGTTGCCGGTGAAGGTGGTGCTTTGGTTGTTTTGGTCGAGCGAGCCTTGGTCGGCTTCAATCTGTATCGGCTGCTTGCTGTCGCTTTGCAGGGCGTAGGCGGGGGCGGTGGCGAAAAATGCGGTTAAAACACATGCCTTACATATTTTTTGTATCATAAATCGTGGCTTTCACTCTGGATGGGAAGTTCAACAAACCTTTTTTGTGGTCATACGTCAGACCTTCGGCGTTGCCGCTCGATTCGCCGTATTGGAAGGTAACGGGCGTGTCGGTTTGGGCGTATTGCGATTCGGTGTCGACGTGCAGGAGATCGGTTTTGACGACGCCCGCCTGCCGCTTGGCATCGGCGGCTTTGGTCAGGACGACGTTGTGTTTGAACAGGAGTTGTTTGGTTTGGGTGTTGTATACGGCTTCGTCGCTGCCGACGTCGTAAAGCCGGCTGCCTTCTTGGAAGAAGACGAGGTGCGGCAGCTCGAAATGTACGTCGGTGCTTTCGGGAAATTGTTTCGCCCCTCTTGCGCTCAGATGTTCTTTCAGACGACCTTGTTCGTCAAACCGCCGCCCGTCTATGCCGCCCATCGTATATTGCGGCTGGTTGGGGTTGAGTTTGACTTCTTCAATGTCGATTTCGCTGATGCGCCCCAACCATGCCGACAATCCGCCAAGCGCGACCGCCAGTACCAAAGGGAATGCGATTCCGTACCGCCATCTTACTTTCATTTGATGTACTCGTTCAAAGCCGCGCCCAGCGTACCTTTCGCGCGCATAATCAGGTCGCACACTTCGCGCACCGCGCCTGCGCCGCCCGCATGTTTCGTAATATAGGCGGCGTGTTGCAGCGCAAACCAATGCGCGTCAGGCACGGCAACCGGCAATCCGCAGCGCACCATCACCGGCAAATCGACCACGTCGTCGCCGACAAAGGCGCACTCGCCTTCTTCTACGCCCGCTTTCGCACGCAATTCTTCATAGGCGGCACGTTTGTCCGAAATGCCTTTGAAGTAGTAATTTATGCCCAACTGTTTGACGCGGATGCCGACGGAGGGCGCGTCCCGACCTGTGATAACCGCAGTCTGCACGCCGCTTGCCTGAAGCATCTTCAAGCCGTGTCCGTCCAGCGTGTGGAAAGATTTGATTTCTTCGCCGTTGTCGCGGATAAAGATGCGGCCGTCGGTCAAAACGCCGTCCACATCCAATATCAGCAGCTTGATATGCGCCGCGCGCTGTTGCAGCTCGGGGTCTAAAGTTTGCATAGTGTTTCCTTGCGGATTGCCAAGTTTCAGACGACCTATTCTAACATAAAGGTCGTCTGAAAAAGGTTAGCCCGCCTTTACACAATCCGCGCCATCAGTAAATCGTGCATGTTCAGCGCACCGGTCAGCACGCCGTCGGCATCGGTTACCAAAAGCCCGTTGACATGGTTTGCCTGCATGACTTTCAGGGCTTCGGTGGCGAGGCGTTCGGCGGGAATGGTTTTGGGGGAGGGATGCATGATTTCATCGACGGTCAGCCCGTCAAAGCGGTCGCGCTGTTGGAACAGGCGGCGCAAATCGCCGTCGGTGAACACGCCTTTCAGACGACCTTGTTCGTCCGTTACCGCCAGCATGCCCAAGCCTTTTTCGCTCATGCTGACGATGGCTTCTTTTAATGGCGTGCCGAGTCGGACGGCGGGCAGAGCGTTGTCTTTGTGCATGATGTCCGCAACGCGCAAAAGCAGGCGTTTGCCGAGGCTGCCGGCAGGGTGGCTCAAGGCGAAGTCGTCGGGCGTGAACGCGCGGGCGCGCAGCAGGACGACCGCCAACGCATCGCCCAAAGCCATGACGGCGGTGGTGCTGGTGGTTGGTGCAAGACCCAGCGGGCAGGCTTCTTTGGAAACCGACGCTGTGATGTGGATGTCGGCGTGGCGCGCCATGGTCGAGTCGGGGCGGGCGGTAATGCAGATGAGGGGGATGTTTTTGCGTTTGAGCGCGGGAATAATGGCGGCGATTTCGTCGCTTTCGCCGGAATTGGAAATTGCGACGACGACGTCGTTGTCCACAATCATGCCCAAGTCGCCGTGTGCCGCTTCCGCAGGATGGACGAAAAACGCGGGTGTGCCGGTTGAAGCCATGGTCGCCGCTATTTTGCGCCCGATGTGTCCCGACTTGCCCATACCCGTGATGACAACCCTGCCTTTGCAGTGCAACAGCGCGTCTGCCGCGTGGACGAATTGTTCGTCCAATTCCGCCGCAATTTCGCGCAAGCCTTCCGCTTCGGTGTGCAACACTTCGCGCGCCCAATCGAGATATTGACCGTTTCCTGCCATAAATGAATGCCTTTTTGTGTTCGTTTTATAGTGGATTAACTTTAAACCAGTACGGCGTTGCCTCGCCTTGTCGTACTATCTGGATTTTGGGGAATTTTGCAAAGGTCTCTATCTGTACTATCTGCGGCTTCGTCGCCTTGTCCTGATTTAAAGTTAATCCACTATATATCGTTTTGGACATTGTTAAATGCCCTAATAATCTATCCAAATTTTCCGAATAGGGGTAGCATTACCGCCTGCTTCGCAAATAACCTATATTTAAAGGAATCAGAGATGACTATTTTATCGGACGTTAAAGCATTAGGACAACAAATCTGGCTGGACAACCTTTCCCGCTCGCTCGTACAAAGCGGCGAATTGGCGCAAATGCTGAAACAAGGCGTGTGCGGCGTCACTTCCAATCCCGCCATCTTCCAAAAAGCCTTCGCCGGCGACGCGCTTTACGCCGATGAAGTCGCCGCCCTCAAACAACAAGACCTCAGCCCCAAACAACGCTACGAAACCATGGCGATTGCCGACGTACAGGCAGCCTGCGACGTTTGCCTTGCCGAACACGAATCCACCGGCGGCAAAACCGGTTTCGTCAGCCTCGAAGTTTCCCCCGAGCTTGCCAAAGACGCGCAAGGCACGGTAGAAGAAGCCCGCCGCCTTCACGCCGCCATCGCGCGTAAAAACGCCATGATTAAAGTTCCCGCCACCAACGCAGGCATCGAAGCACTCGAAACCCTCATCGCCGACGGCATCAGCGTGAACCTGACCCTGCTGTTCTCACGCGCCCAAACCCTCAAAGCCTACGCAGCCTACGCGCGCGGCATCGCCAAACGCTTGGCAGCCGGACAAAGCGTTGCCCATATCCAAGCCGTCGCCAGCTTCTTCATCTCCCGCGTGGACGGCGCGCTGGACGCAACACTGCCCGACCACCTCAAAGGCAAAATCGCCATCGCCCTTGCCAAAGCCGCCTACCAAGACTGGGCGCAATACTTCGGCAGCCCCGAATTTGCTGCGCTGGAAGCCAAAGGCGCAAACCGCGTGCAGCTCTTGTGGGCATCCACAGGCGTCAAAAACCCCGCCTATCCCGACACGCTCTACGTTGACAGCCTGATCGGCGCACACACCGTCAATACCGTCCCCGACGCCACCCTCAAAGCCTTCATCGACCACGGCACAGCCAAAGCCACGCTGACCGAAGGAATCGACGAAGCACAAGCGCAGCTTGCCGAAACCGCCGCACTCGGCATAGACGTAGAAACACTCGCCAACCGCTTGCAGGAAGACGGTTTGAAACAATTTGAAGAAGCCTTCGACAAACTACTCACCCCGCTTGTCTGATGGTCAAAACTCAAGCCAGCCTTAGCAACCCGATTCCTGTGCTTTATCTATAAACGAACTCAAAAGGTCGTCTGAAAACCTCAATTCGAGATTTTCAGACGACCTTTTGCCGTTTCCATCATCTATATATAGATTCAAATCAATATAGATTCAAATCAAGACCACGCAGCATCATTGTCATTGTTTCAATGCAGGCAGAATCTGCCAAAAATAATGTGCAAAATCGAAAAAGGGCAGGACGGGTATCCCTATCGATTATCCCCTTTTTAAAAGAGGCTTCGAGCGCCGAAAATAGTCATTTAAAATTAAATTAATTTCCATAAATTTCTATTATGAATTACCGCTTATCCTAAATAAATACCGAATATCAAAATATCATATTAAAAATATCTTATAAATCAATATATTAAAAATATCTAAATTTTAAGAATACCGTTTATCTAAAAAATAATACCGCTTGTCTAAATATTCAAATATTATTAAAAACGGCTTTCAAAAGTGACGAAACACGGCACGTGACACAAAACGTCTTCTTCACTTCCCCCAAAAAAATCAAAAAATGACAAAACACGTCATATCGCAGAAACAATCCCACGTCATAAAAAAGCCAAAATCTGCCCGAAAAATCCTTTAAAACAAATTTAAACCTATTAAAAACATAAAATTACAAAATATTTGCACAAAAAACCCAAAAAAATCCAAGCTTGGCACATCCCCTGCTTGATACATTACGTCCGGCAAGGAAATGAAGCAACGAAGTCCGAACCGGGAAGCTGTATATTCCTTCTACTTGATGGTTTTACTCATAAAACAAGAGAGCCAAACACATTACGGTTTTTTAACAACAAACATTTTTATTCACAACACTTTTTAAACTGGAGTTTATTAAATGAAAGCAATCCAAAAAGGTTTCACCCTGATCGAATTGATGATCGTTGTAGCAATTATCGGTATCCTGGCCGCTATCGCCCTGCCTATGTACGGCGACTACACTGCCCGTGCACAAGCAACTGAAGGCTACGAACTCTTGGGCGGTATGAAAACGCCTTTGGTTGAGGCAGTGGCTGCAACTAGTAACGATGTAGCTTGTAACGGTACTGCTGCTGCTGGTACTGCTGCTGCTACTGACCCAGCTTGGTTTAAATCTGCTGTCCTCTCTGGTAAATATGTTGCTGGTGTAACAGCTGCACATGATGGTCAAAATGAAGCCGCTACTTGTACGCTGACTGCTACTTTTAAAGCGGCATCAGCTGGTGTCAACGATAAAGTGGCTGGAAAAACCATTTCTATGAAATTGACTCCTGCAACAGGAGCATGGGAATGCGATACTACCTTGGGTGATAACGTAGCACCTGCTGCTTGCCGCAAAAAATCTTAATCCGTAAACTCGGATTGAACAGAAAAGCCCGTATTCAAACGGGCTTTTCTACAATCATTGTCAAATAACTCAAATCGGTTAAATCGATTACTTCTCAAACACACTTCATCAAAGGCTGTCGTATGAAACAACAAGGTTTTACCATCACCGAACTGATGATTGTCGTCGCCATTCTCGGCATACTTGCCGCCATTGCCCTGCCGTTGTTCGGCAACTATACCGCCAAGGCGCAGGCAACTGAAGGGCATGAAATCCTTGCCGGTCTGAAAAGCCCGCTGGTCGAGGCTATTTCTACCGAGGGTATCAATGCCTGTGATACCACCAAACCTTGGTTTACCTCCAGCGTGCATACAGGCAACTTCGTCAATGACGTCGCATTACAGAAAAATACTACTCAATGCCTGCTGACCGTTACTTTCAAAAGCGGTGGCGTAAACGA
This sequence comes from Neisseria sp. HMSC064E01, assembly GCF_001808875.1. NCBI lineage: Bacteria > Pseudomonadati > Pseudomonadota > Betaproteobacteria > Neisseriales > Neisseriaceae > Neisseria > Neisseria sp. HMSC064E01. The sequence continues at coordinate 17,374 of NZ_KV794889.1, read as the reverse complement.
CAAAATCACCAATAAAAAAATTAATATCCGCTATACCGTAGGAACTGGGGTATGGGAATGCGGCACGAATGTGGACAAAGAATTACGCACCGCTTCATGCCAAGGCGATCTGTTGTCGCTGTAATTAAAGACGTAGTCGGATACTTGTATCCGACAAAAAATCGATTTTCGGGAATGATTGGAATGTCGGATTCGAGAATCCGACCTACATGGATTGTTCGGTTTCAATGTAATCGGATACCTGTATCCGACAAAAAAGTCTATGTTCACACCTTGCCAAAATTCGGGAATGATTGGAATGTCGGATTCGAGAATCCGACCTACATGGATTGTTCGGTTTCGACGTAGGTCGGATACTGGTATCCGACAAAAATCTTTCTGAAAAACAAAAAACTTAATTGAAAAAAAGGGAATTCATGCGATACCGACGCTTTTATCAAACGGGGGGTACTTACTTTTTTACGGTGGTTACTGATAAACGACAAAAAATCCTAACTGATGAAACGGTGCGTTCAGCTTTGCGGCAGGCGGTGATGACGGTTCGGGAGCGGTATCCGTTTGAAATTGAGGCATGGGTGCTGATGCCCGACCATTTACATACGATTTGGCGTCTTCCTGAAAATGATGCCGCTTATTCGGAACGTTGGCGGCAAATTAAACGGTACAGCCAATATTTGATCGGTAATGAATGCAGGCTTTGGCAAAAAAGGTTTTGGGAGCATACCATTCGTGATGAAACAGACTTTCTTCATCATTTCAATTATCTACATTTTAATCCTATAAAACATGGCTATGTCGATCAGGTTTCCGATTGGCCTTTTTCTACTTTTCACCGTTATGTCAAACAGGGGATTTACCCAAAGCATTGGGGTGGAAGCAATGTCGATTTCAGCATTAAATATGATGAGTAGGTCGGATACTTGTATCCGACAAACATTTCATGTTTTTGCTGCTTTTAATGATGAGGGGATGTTTGAAAATGTCGGATTCGAGAATCCGACCTACATGTATTTTACAAATTAATTATGGACAAACGGTGGGTAAAGATACCTGCCCAAAAGGTCGTCTGAAAAGTGTTTTCAGACGACCTTTTGTCTTGATGGCGTAGATGGTGGCGTCGATTTTGCCCACGATAATGGCAGGTAAAAGAGGTTGTCTGAAATTTTGGGTGTGGTTCGTTGGCAGAGCCCACGCTACGGGTTCGGTGTGATTCGCGGGTAGATACGCGCTACGCGGTGGATGGTTTAATCCCCCCCCTTTGTAACATCCGCTTTACCCGAACTTCGCCTCCTCCCCAAACACTTCCCGCCACAATTTCCTGACATTGCCGTAATGTACCAGCAATTCGTCGGTTACTTCGGTTTTTTCCGCGTCGCGCAGTTTGGTGTTGTGCTGTTGCTGGCGGTAGAAGCGGTAGGCGGTGCGGCTTTGTTCGGCGAGGGTTTTGTCGATGAGGCCGCAGTCGGCGGCGATGTTCAAGAGGGCGATGTTGCCGTAGTTGTCGAGGAGTTGCGGATACCGGCGGGCATGGGCAAGGATGAGGTATTGGACGATAAATTCGACGTCGACCACGCCGCCACGTGCGTATTTGACGTTGCTGTCAACCGGCGGGTGGGTGGGGAACATTTTTTCGCGCATTTCGATGATTTCGCCTGCCAAGGCGGTTTGGTCGCGTTCGGCGGTGAGGATTTCGGTGCGGATGCGGTCGAAGGCCGTCTGAATTTCGGGTGTGCCGCAGATGAAGCGGGCGCGGGTGAGGGACTGGTGTTCCCATGTCCATGCGTTTTCGCGCTGGTATTTTTTGAAGGCGGTGATGCTGTGGGCGAGGAAGCCGGCGTCGCCGTTGGGGCGCAGGCGCAGGTCGGTTTCGTAGAGGCTGCCTGCGCCGGTGGCGGCGGAAAGCCAGTTGGTCAGGCGGCGGGCGAGGCGGCTGTATACGTCGCCTGCGTCGGGATGGGGATCGTCGTAGAGGTAGACGAGGTCGAGGTCCGAGGCGTAGCCGAGTTCTTTGCCGCCGAGTTTGCCGTAGCCGACGATGGCGAATTGCGGGGTGTCGCGGTGTTTTTTAGGCATGTCCGCCCACGCGCACGGCAGGGCGGCGGCGAGGATGGTGTCGGCGAGGGCGGAGAGTTGGTCGGAGAGGGATTCTACCGTCCACAGTCCGGCGAGGTCTTGGACGGCGAGGCGGAAGACTTGGGCGTGCTGGAAGCGGCGCAGGGTGTCCATTTGCGCTTCAGTGTCGCCGCCGCACGCTTTGAGGTCGTCTGAAAGGGCGGCGGCGAGGGCTTGCCAGTCGAACGCGGTATCCAAAAGCTGTGCGCTGATGAGTTCGTCCAGCAGAATCGGATATTTGCTCAGATACGCCGCCACCCATGAGCTTTGGCTCATAATCTCTGCCAGTTGCGCCAGGGTTTGCGGATGTTCGTTGAGGAAGGCGAGATAGGCGGAACGGCGGCTGATGTTTTCGAGGAAGTCAAACAGCCGCATCAGCGTATCGGTCGGATTGGGTTGCGCTGCCGCCGCCTGTACGAACTGCGGCACAATGGCGTCAAAACGCGGCTGGGCGTGTGCGGAGAGGTGGCGGTATTTATGGCCGTACCGGATTTGGTCGAGCCTTGCGGTGATGGTTTCGGCATCGAACCCGTGTTCTTTCAGACGGCCTTGCCGCTCTTCTTCGTCGGGCTTGTCCTGCCATGCCCATTGCCATTCGCTGTTGTCTTGCGTTTGCTCTTCGGGTTCGCTCAAAATTTCGTTGAACAACTGATTCACCTTGGCGCGATGGGCGTTGAGGTCGTCTGAAAAGGCGGCGTAGTTGTCGAAACCCATGCTTTCGGCGAGCAGTTGCTGCTGTTCGGGCGAAGCGGGCAGGGTTTGGGTTTGCTGGTCGTCCCAGTATTGCAGGCGGTGTTCGACGTCGCGCAGGAAGCGGTAGGCGGCAAGCAGGGTTTCGACGTTTTCAGACGGCATGATGCCCAGCTCGGCAAGTTTCTTCAGCGTTTCCTGCGTGCCTTTCAGTTGCAGCGCGCGCATTTGTCCGCCGCGTATCATTTGGAAAATCTGGGCGATAAATTCGACTTCGCGGATGCCGCCCGCGCCGAGTTTGATGTTGTCCGCCATGCCTTTTTTGCTGACTTCGCTGCGGATTTGGCGGTGCAGGTTGCGCATCGCTTCATACGCGCTGTAATCCAGATATTTGCGGAACACGAAGGGGCGCACCAGCGATTTGATGTCGTTCGGATACGGCGTGACCACGCGGCCTTTGCACCATGCGTAGCGTTCCCATTCGCGCCCCTGCGTAATCAGGTATTGCTCCAGCGCGGTTTCGCTCAATACCAGCGCGCCCGAATCGCCGTCCGGCCGCAGCCGCATATCGACGCGGAACACTTGCCCGTCGGCGGTAATGTCGTTCAGCAGCGCAATCAGTTTTTGCCCGACTTTGGTGAAAAACTCCTGATTGCCCCGTTCGCGCCTGCCGTCGGTGTCGCCCGATTCGGGATAGACGAAAATCAAATCGATGTCGGAAGACACGTTCAACTCATAGCCGCCCGCCTTGCCCATCGCCACCACGCTCAAATGCTGCGGCGATTTGGTATAACGCCCGATCGGCGTGCCGTACATGTCCCGATAATAGGCGTAGGCAAAATCCAGCGCGGTATTGACGGCAAAATCGGCAAACAGCGTAATCGTGCGGGTAACTTCGTTCAAATCGCTGATGCGATTTATATCGCGCACGATAATCTGCGACACGACATAACGGCGCAACTCGCGCAACTGCCGCGCCAATTCTTCCTCGTTTTCTTCCGCGCGGATTTTGTCCCAGTCGGCAAAGGCTTGGAAATCCGCTTCGGTCAAAACTCTATCCAGCATGGGCAGGAAAATTTCGGGCTTGAGTTTGCCGTTGTCGAGCTGGCGGGCAAGGAACAGGGAATGGCGGCGGGCGGTGTCGAGGCGTTTATCGGACATTTCGAATTCCGTTTGGAAGGATGGCGGGAATGTGATAGTGGATTAACTTTAAATCAGGACAGGGCGAAGCAATGCTGTCTTGGTTTAAAGTCAAGCCACTATATCATAGCAATCTTGGAGGTCGTCTGAAACTGCAGAACTCAGGCGTATGAGCGGGTGTGTGTTTTACGGCATGGGAAGTTTGTTATAGTGGATTAACTTTAAACCAGTACGGCGTTGCCTCGCCTTGCCGTACTATCTGTACTGTCTGCGGCTTCGTTGGCTTGTCCTGATTTAAATTTAATCCACTATATTTGATTGGATGTTAAAAGGTCGTCTGAAAAACGTTTCAGACGACCTTTTGATGTGTTTAAACGGATTAGCCGGTCAGTTGTTTGGTAATCAGTTTTTTCAACGGCGGGAAGTTGTTGCTGGCGCGCAATACCAAGCCGCGCAAGATTTTGGCGGGCGCGGTTTCATTGGTAAAGAGTTTGAGCAGCATATTGGTGCCGTGGTAAATCGGCTGGGCATGGAGCATATGCTTGGTGCTGTATTTTTCCAGCAGGCTGGCGGCGCCGATGTCTTGACCGCGTTGTTCCGCTTCGAGAACCAGTTTTGCCAAGAGGTCCGCGCTGGATAGACCTAAGTTGAAACCGTGTGCGGTAACAGGGTGCATGCCTACGGCGGCGTCGCCGATTAAGGCGCTGCGTTTGCCATAGAAACGTTGGGCAATCATGCCGACCAAGGGGTAGTTGTGAATGGTGCTGACCAATTCCATGTCGCCCAAACGGCCTTTGAGCTGCTCTTTGACGCTGGCAGCCAATTCTTCGGGAGACATTTTTTTGATGGTGTCTGCTTTGTCGCTATCGACGGTAATGACTGTGTTGGTCAGATGTTCTTCCAAGGGCAGCAGGGCGATGGTGCGGCCGTAGTGGAAGCATTCGTAAGCGGTATGCTGGTTGGACAGGGTATGCTTCATGCGGCAGACAAACATGGTGCGGCTGTAATCGTGCATATCGGAGGAAATGCCCAGTTGCCGGCGGGTTTGGGAAAAGCGGCTGTCTGCTGCCAAGAGTAGGCGGCCGCTCAAAACTTCGCCGTTTTCCAAGATGACTTGGGCTTCGTCTTCGGAGGTTTTGACTTCTTTAACGCCCGTACCGGTCAGGATGGTAACGTTTTCCAGTTTGGATACGACTTCATAAGCGGCTTTGCGGATATTGTGGTTTGAAATCAGATAGCCTAAGCAGTCGGCAGGTTCGCCGCGCGCTTGGGTCGGTTGCGGGAAGTGGAGTTGGTAATCGGACTGCCCGTTCAAGACTTTTGCATCGCGCAAGGGGTAAATTTCGTCTTTTGGAATCAAATCCCACATGCCCAAGCGTTGCATAATTTCGCGGGACAGGTGGGTCAATGCGATTTCACGCCCGTCATAAGGTGGATTTTGTAAAATTTCTAAAGGGCTTTTTTCAATCAGGGTGATTTTTAAACCGCTACCGGCCAGTTCTGCGGCAAAACTCAATCCGGCAGGTCCTGCGCCGACGACAAGAATATCGCTGTGTAAGCTCATGAGGCATCCTTTTTGTTAAAGGGGTACGGATAATTTCAGACGACCTTAAGTTTACTGTGTTTGAATGAGATAAGGGTAATCTGCATTGAGTAATTGATTATAGCAAAAGTATCGATTGAGTAATTCAAAGATTTATATTGTGAATGATTTTTTACGCTGCACTTAATGTAAGTCAATGGTGGCAATGTGTTGCGTATTATGAAGTGTTTAAAAATCAGTAAGTAGCTGCTATATGGATTTGCTTTTCTTTTATAGTGGATTAACTTTAAATCAGCACGGCGTTGCCTCGCCTTGTCCTGATTTAAAGTTAATCCACTATACTCTGGGGTGTGGGAAGGGGCGTGATGGCAAAGGGGTCGTCTGAAATTTTGCGGTAGAGTGGTTTTTGCATCAATGCGGTGTTCTTGTTTTGTTGAGTTGATTGTATGGTTTGCAGTTTTGTTGTCTTACACTGCTTGAATTTGAATTGGTAATGGCAAAATTATTTACGACCAATATTCGAAACCGAATACAAACAAAAAAGCTGTATTTCTTAAGAAATACAGCTTTTTCAATATCACGATAAACTCGGATTATTCTTCAGAACCGGTGTAAGGACGGATGCTGACCGTTTTACGGTTCAGCGCGCCTTTGGTTTTGAATTCAACATAACCGTCAACTTTGGCGAACAAAGTGTGGTCTTTGCCCATGCCTACGTTGTCGCCGGCGTGGAATTTGGTACCGCGTTGGCGGACGATGATGGAACCTGCCGGAATCAGCTCGCTGCCGTAGGCTTTTACGCCCAGACGTTTGGCTTCTGAATCGCGACCATTGCGGGTGCTACCGCCTGCTTTTTTACTTGCCATTTGTAATACTCCTAAGTTTCAAAAATTAGGCGATTGCCACGATTTCGATTTGGGTGAAATTTTGGCGATGGCCTTGGCGTTTTTGGTAGTGTTTACGGCGGCGCATTTTGAAAATGCGTACTTTCTCGCCGCGACCATGTGCTACTACTTTAGCTGTTACTTTTGCGCCTTCGATAAAAGGAGCACCAACTTTTACAGATTCGCCGTCAGCAATCATCAAAACTTCGGTCAGTTCGATTTGGCTGTCGAGTTCGGCTGGTATCTGTTCTACTTTCAATTTTTCGCCAACGGCAACTTTATATTGTTTGCCGCCGGTTTTTACGACCGCGTACATACTCAACTCCATGAGAATTATGGTTAATATCCCGCACACCATTGTGCGAAACACGGCATTCTATTGCTATTTGCCTGTTTTGTCAAAGTTTATTTCGTTTATAGGGGTAAGGTCGTCTGAAAGATGTGTCAAACGGGCTTTGCTGCTATAATCGCGCGCTGGATTGCCGATATTTTTATACGGCAATATTATTTCCGCCTTATACCTAACCCATTATTTATACGGCACACCTGCTTCATTTTGCTGACTGAGAATGTGTTATGCTCGAAAACCTGCCTTATTTCCAACGTCATTTGCCTGAAGACCTTTCGCGGGTCAACGAGGTAATCAACCAAGCGGTTCAGTCTGATGTCGCGCTGATTTCGCAAATCGGTACTTATATTATCAGTGCCGGCGGTAAGCGTCTGCGTCCGATTATGACGATTTTGGCAGGTAAGTCGGTCGGTTATGATGGAGATAAGCTGTATGCTTTGGCGGCAATGGTGGAATTTATCCACACTTCGACCCTGCTGCACGATGATGTGGTCGACGAAAGCGATTTGCGCCGCGGACGCGAAACGGCGAATAATCTGTTCGGCAACGCGGCGGCGGTGTTGGTCGGCGACTTTTTATATACGCGCGCTTTCCAATTGATGGTTGATTCCGGCAGTATGCGCATTTTGGAAGTCATGGCGGATGCAACCAATATTATTGCCGAAGGTGAGGTCATGCAGCTGATGAACATCGGCAATACCGACATCACCGAAGCACAATATGTTCAAGTGATTCAATATAAAACGGCAAAATTGTTTGAAGCGGCCGCGCAGGTTGGTGCGATTTTGGGCAATGCCGCCCCCGAGCATGAACAGGCTCTGAAAGATTACGGCATGTATGTCGGTACGGCGTTCCAAATTATTGATGATGTTTTGGATTATTCGGGTGAAACCAAAGAAATCGGTAAAAACGTCGGCGATGATTTGGCAGAAGGCAAACCGACTTTGCCGCTGATTTATCTGATGCGCAACGGCTCGAAACCAGTGGCGGACGATGTGCGCCACGCTTTGGAAAATGCGGACCGCAGCAGTTTCCAAAAAATCCATGATTATGTTGTCCATTCCGACGCGCTGACTTATTCGATTTCTGAAGCACGAAAAGCCGTTGAGCAAGCCGTGGCTTCTTTGGCGGTATTGCCCGACAGTGAAGTCAAACAGGCGATGATTCAGTTGGCCGAGGAATCATTGGCACGGATTTCTTAAATCCGATGAATTTCAATTTCGTCCCGATGTTTCTGGTGACGCTGATTTTTCTCGGCGTCGTCAGCAACAACAACTCCATTACGATTTCGGCAGCAATTTTGCTTTTAATGCAACAGACTGCTTTGTCGCAGTATATTCCTTTCATGGAAAAACACGGCTTGCATTTTGGGATTATTTTGCTGACAATCGGGGTTTTAAGTCCGCTGGTTTCAGGGAAGGTTCAAATTCCACCGCTGTCGGAGTTTGTCAATTTTAAAATGATTGCCGCCGTATTAATCGGCATCCTTGTCGCTTGGCTGGCAGGACGAGGCGTACCGCTGATGAGCGAACAACCTGTTTTGGTAACAGGTCTTTTGATCGGTACGGTTATCGGTGTGGCGTTTATGGGCGGCATTCCAGTCGGTCCGCTGATTGCCGCAGGATTATTATCATTTATAGCAGGAAAAGTTTAACACGCTCGCCATAGTTCAACGGATAGAACGTATGCCTCCTAAGCGTAAAATACAGGTTCGATTCCTGTTGGCGAGGCCAGAAAATACAAAGAGGTCGTCTGAAATTTTCAGACGACCTCTTTGTATTTTCTATGAACGGGAATCGTAAATCGTTCTGTCGGACTGCATCAAGATTCTTGTACCGGCAGCATCTGTTTTTGCGGATGTTGGGTGTGCAGAGTTGTCAGCTTCTTCGTCAAGATATTCAAAATCACGCCGTAGGCAGGTAGGAAGAAGAGGGTGCAGATGGTGAGTTTGAACAGATAATCGACAAAAGCGATGCCCTGCCAGTTTGCCGCCATAAACTCATCGCTGCTTGCGTAGAAGGCAATGGCGAAAAATACCAACGTATCCAGGGCGTTGCCGATGACGGTTGATGCGGTCGGGGCAATCCACCACGCTTTCAGACGACGTAATTTGTTGAACACAAAAATATCAAGGATTTGTCCGAGTGCGTAAGCGGCAAAGCTGGCTAAGGCGATGCGTCCGACAAAGGTGTTGAATTCGGACAGCGCGCCTAAGCCTGTCCAACTGCCATCGTGGAACAAAACGGAAAAGATGTAGGAAAGCAAAAGGGCGGGGAACATGACCCAAAAGATAATCCGCCGTGCCAAGTGCGAACCGAAAATGCGGACGGTCAGGTCGGTGGCAAGGAAGATGAAGGGGAAGGAAAACGCGCCCCAAGTGGTGTGGATGCCGAAAATTTGGAAGGGAAACTGCACCAGATAGTTGCTGGCGGCGATGATGAGGATATGGAAAAGCACCAGCCAGAAGAGCGCCTTCTGTTGTTGCGCTGTTGTAAATTCGTACATGGAAATCTTTCGGAAAGGCTTTCAGACGACCTTCTCATGAAAAAGGTCGTCTGAAAATGTGTAAAAAGGGGATGGATCATTGGCTGTCGTGTTCAAACAGGCGTTTGCGTGCCAATGCTTCAAACTCGGTACCGGCTTTGCCGTAATTGGCAAAGGGATGAATGGCGATGCCGCCGCGCGGTGTGAACGCTCCGAAAACTTCGATGTATTTCGGATCCATCAGTGCGATCAGGTCTTTCATGATGATGTTGACGCAGTCTTCATGGAAATCGCCGTGGTTGCGGAAGCTGAAGAGGTAGAGTTTCAGGGATTTGCTTTCCACCATTTTGATGCGTGGGATGTAGCGGATGTAGATGGTGGCAAAGTCGGGCTGCCCGGTCATGGGGCAGAGGCTGGTGAATTCGGGACAGACGAACTTGACGAAATAGTCGTTGTCGGGATGTTTGTTGTCGAATGCTTCGAGAATTTCGGGAGCGTATCCGGTCGGATATTGGGTTTTTTGATTGCCCAAAAGCGAGATGCCTTGCAGCTCTTCGGTATTGCGGGACATGAGGGTTTCCTTAGTTTTTTAATGTGGGAGGTTTTCGAACCACGAAAGGCGGATTGTAATATAAGGGGAACTATGTTTGTGATTTTTTTGATAATTATTTAGCGGTTGAACGCTGGGCTGGAAATGCGAAAAAATGATAGGAGGGTGCGGATGTTTTGATGTGGCGGTAATGCCTTTGCAAAGCAATGCGGATTGAATTTAAACTGATTTTTAAATTTATGATTTTTCTGGTTAATTTTTTTGCATTAATCGTAAAAGTTAAAATTTTTTTGAAGTGTTTTCAGTAGTATCTCAAAAGTCATGTTTTGAGTTATAGAACTAAGGAGAAGCGCCATCTCTCTAATAAATTATGGGGTTTTCAATATAAACAATAAATTAAGTTGTCGGTAACCACAAATCTATCCTTTCAGAATGCTGATTTTGTAGAGTAAGAATTCGGAATTACATACAAATTAGATGACTTATGCATAAAAAACGCCACTTGTTATCTTCTCGAACCGATTGTCAGATTTTCATTCGGAAAATAATCAGTTGAATTAGTATAGCGGCATTGAATAAGTATTTGGTATTTTGAAGCAAATGAGATTGTCATTTTATTCTGATTTGCAGCATAAACAGCCAATAAATTTAAGAAGAGGATATTTATAATGAGTTTTTCACAAACCGACTTGGTCAACGCGCTGCGCCAACTTTCCGATCGCTTGCCTGAATTTTCAGAACAACAGGTAAGAACAGGACGTCTGTTACGAGTAACAACCGAACGTTTAAGCAGTCATCTCAATGAGAATTTGAAAACTTTCGGTATCAATGAAAATTTGTGGTTTGCTTTGATGGCAGTTTATGTCAGCCCTAAAAGCGAAATCCTTCCTTCGCGTTTGAGCGACTTGATGGATTTGACGCGTACCAGTGCAACCCGTCTTTCCGATGAGATGGTTGAGCGCGGGTGGGTAGGTCGTCATATCAATCAGCAAGACCGCCGCCAGATTGTGTTAAAATTGACACAGGAAGGTGAGTCTTTTATCCAACAAGTATGGCCGCAGATTTCCAGTAAGAGCGGGGAAGCTTGGGAAGATTTTACCAATGAGGATTATACCCAGTTGCAAAATCTGTTGGGCAAGCTGTTGAACCGTTTGGACAGCTGATCTGATGCAGTAAGAATTGTGGCAGGGATAAAAGTAAAAAACGGAGTCTGCCATGAAATCAAATATTGCCAAACGGGGCATCTGCATTATTGCAGTATCTGTACTTGCAGCTTGTGCGCAGTTTGGTACACAAGCACCGTTGGAAGAACCAACGGTGTATTCTTTGCCCGATGGTAAATCGGCATCCCTCATTCAAGACGGATGGTGGTTGCAATTAAAAGATAACAAACTGAATCAATTGATTGCACAAGCTATCCAAACATCAACGGATTTGCGTATTGCCAAGGCGCGTTTCGAGCAAGCACAAGCGCAGCTGGGAATAACCGAAGCCGCCGGCAAAACGCAAATCGGTATGTCTGCAAGCGGGTTTGGGATGTATGTTGCACCCAAACCCGCATCTTCCCGTATTGATACCGACCATACATTATTATTGGCAAACGCTGCAGTGCAGGGAAGCTGGACATTCGATTTTTGGGGAAAAAACCGTGAGCAGATTGCAGCGGTTTTGGGGCGTCGTCAGGCAATTTTGTATGAAGCCCATCAGGCACGGATTGAGTTGGCGAATGCGGTGGCCAAGCAATATTTTATTTGGCAGGCTTTGAATGAGCGGCAAGCTCTTGTGCAAGAGCGTATCAAACTATCAGAGAAAATGCAGCAATTGGCCTCTCGCAGAATCCATGCAAACCTGATGCCTGCACAATCATTGTATCCCATTGAGTTGGCGCATCAGCAACTTCAGTTGGAAAAAACGTCATTAGAACAACAGATTGCTAAAGTCCGACATGCTTTGGCGGTATTAAGCGGTAACGTGCCGGGAGCACTTTCCGAGCAAGAACCCAGTCGGATGGGTGTGGTTCCTGTTGTACCTGTGAATAAAATCCATGCTGATTTGTTAGCAGCCCGACCGGATATCGCGGCACAAAAATCATTATTGGAATCTAAGCTGCATACGGTTAAATCTACTGAGGCAGAGTTTTATCCCAATATTGAGTTAAAAGCCTTGGCGGGTCTTGGACATATTGATGCGTTCAATGTGGTCAGAGGTAAAACATCAGGCATGCTGGGTATAGTGCCTGCTATCAATCTTCCTATTTTCACTTCTGGAGCATTGCAGTCAAAATTGGCAGGTAAACGTGCAGAATATAATGAGCAGGTGGCTGTGTACGATCAAACGGTTTTAAATGCGATGCGTTCTGCTGCTGATGCTGTTGTAGATTACCAAAGCCTACAAAGTAAGCAGGCCACTTGGGATAAAATGCTGAAAATATCCGAGAAGTCGGTTAAAAATGCGCAAGGTCGGGTGAGGGCAGGATTGGATAACGGTCTTAGCGCATTGCAAAAACAAGATGATATGTTGCAGGTAAAAATGCAATTGGTGCAGTATCAATCTGAACGGTTGATTGCGTGGAGTAATCTGAATGCCCAGTTGGGCGGTGGGTTTAGACCGCAATAGAAGGTTTTCAGACGACCTCTTCCCTTTTACCAAGTCAGTTGGCGATATTTTGAATATACATTTAATATTTAAATGTATGTGTTCAGAATATCGCCAATTGCTTTTTGATTGTCAGGAATCGGTATTGCTTGGATGGCTTTGAAATGATTGCTTGCGCCTAATGGTAAAAGGGGATATCCAAATGGTTTTTAAATATGATTGTTACTTGATTGAGTAACGATGCGGCTATAAAATGCACCTCTGTATGTATTTTTCAGTATTGTCTATTCTATTAAAATCAAAGAGATATTAGTAGGGTGGGGTAAATAAGGAAAATAGTCTGTAATTACTCGGGTTAAAATGAAATCATGGATGCGAATCTGGAAAATAATGAACAATTACGCAATTTAGGGACAAAAAGTTCAAGGGTGGGGCGTAAGCGCGGACGTAATTTAGCAGTTATCACACTGCTTTTTATTTTGATTGCAGTCGGTGTGGCTCTTGCGTATTTCTTATTTTGGCAATACGAGGAAGAGACTGAAGATGCTTATGTTGCGGGCCATCTGGTGCAAATTACCCCTCAAGTCACCGGTACGGTAAGAAAGGTGATGTATGACGATACTGATGTGGTCAAAAAAGGGGATGTCTTAGTTGCGTTAGATGACAGCGATTTTCAGCTGGCTTACGAGCGTGCTCAAAATGAATTGATTCAGGCAATTCGTCAGAATAAACAACAAACTGCGGTTAACTCGAAAGCAAAAGCGCAAGTTCTGTTGCGAAAAGCCGAATTGGCAAAGGCTCAGGCAGATTTGCGCCGACGTGAAGCTTTATCGGGAACGGATGCGATTTCAGGTGAGGAGTTGAGTCATGCCCGCGCTGCTGTGGTTCAAGCCCAGGCAGCATTGAAGGCAGTAGAGGCGGAAGAAACTTCTGCACAAGCAGTTTTGGGCAATAATATTCCTCTGCGTCAACAACCTGCGGTGCAAACAGCCATCAGCCATATTAAGGATGCATGGTTGAACCTGCAACGTACTCAAATTCGCGCGCCGATGAATGGACAGGTTGCCAAACGAAATGTCCAAGTGGGTCAGCGTATTGCCCAAGGCTCTCCAATGATGGCTGTGGTTCCTTTGAGTAATCTTTGGGTGGATGCTAACTTTAAAGAATCGCAACTGCGTCAAATGAAAATTGGCCAACCTGTTGAAATGACTGCTGATTTATATGGAAATAAAGTGGTTTATCATGGCAGGGTGATGGGTTTGTCTGCGGGTACGGGCAGTGCATTCTCCCTTTTACCACCTCAAAATGCGACGGGGAACTGGATTAAGGTTGTACAACGTGTTCCGGTCCGCATCAGTTTGGATGTGAAAGAGTTGCAGGCAAATCCGCTGCGTGTCGGTTTATCTATGAAAGTAAAGGTTGATATTTCAGGTGCCGGTTCAGGAAAAAATATGACGGCGGTTGCTGATAAAAATGTAGAATCACCGGAAACCGAAAGTGTGGATTGGGCTGCTGCCGATGCGTTGATCGATAAGATTTTTGAGAAATACGCTAAGTAAAAAATGTTTTCAGACGACCTTTCATGTGTTGAATTGCTGAATGTGGTTCTTTGATAGCGAATAGATATCAAAGTACATGAGGAAGCAAATTTGTGATGGATTATACAAGGCAGCACTTTGGTTATGATGATATGAATGTTCATCAAAGAGGTCGTCTGAAAAGAGATGTGTATCTAAGCGCAATCACTGTGCAATATATTGAATGAATAATAGCGAAGAAATATGAATTATCCTCCATTGCAGGGTGTTAGGCTGATGCTGGTTACGTTGGCGCTCAGCCTTGCCGTTTTTATGGAAGTCTTGGATACCACGATTGCCAACGTTGCAGTACCGGTAATTGCCGGGGACTTGGCGGCGGCGACTACTCAGGGTACTTGGGTTATTACGTCATTTGCCGTGGCGAATGCGATTTCAGTGCCGCTAACCGGATTTATGGCAAAACGGTTTGGCGAAGTAAAACTGTTTATCGCCTCCGTAGTGGGATTTGTTTTGCTGTCGTGGTTGTGCGGCATTGCACCCAATCTTCAGGCTTTGGTGATCTTCAGGGTTTTACAAGGCTTTGTAGCCGGGCCGTTGATTCCGCTGTCACAAAGTCTGTTAATGGCATCGTATCCTCCTGAAAAACGGACATTGGCTTTGGCATTGTGGGCAATGACCGTTGTCGTCGCGCCCGTTTTAGGTCCTATTCTCGGCGGTTGGATTTCGGATAATTGGCATTGGGGTTGGATTTTCTTCATCAACATCCCTATCGGTATTATTTCTGCACTTATTGTGTGGCAGCAATTGAGGGATAGGGAAACGGAAGTGGTTAAGACGCCGGTAGATTACATCGGTTTAGTATTGATGGTGGTTGGCGTCGGTGCACTGCAAATGATGCTTGATAGAGGTAAAGAGTTAGACTGGTTTGCCTCTGGAGAGATTATCGTTTTAGGCGTAGTGGCATTGGTATGTCTGACGTATTTTGTGGTTTGGGAGCTTGGTGAAAAATACCCGATTGTCGATTTCTCTTTGTTTGGCAACAGAAATTTTACGATAGGTGTACTGGCGACTTCATTGGGCTTTATGGTTTACATGGGTACGCTGACGCTGTTGCCGCTGGTGTTGCAGTCTAATCTTGGTTATACGGCAACATGGGCGGGTTTGGCGGCTGCGCCGGTGGGCTTTCTTCCTATCTTGTTATCCCCGATTATAGGTAGATTCGGCAACCGCATTGACATGCGTCTTCTTGTTACCGCAAGTTTCTTGATGTTTGCTTTTACTTTCTATTGGCGTACTGATTTTTATGCCGGAATGAATATGAGCAATGTTGTTTGGCCCCAATTCTGGCAAGGCTTGGGTGTGTCCATGTTTTTCCTTCCTTTGACCAGTATTACGTTGTCTCATATCAAATCCGATCAGATTGCATCTGCAAGTAGCCTGTCTAATTTCTTGCGCGTCTTCATGGGGGGTGTGGGCGTATCCATAGTCAGTACCATGTGGGAGCGGAGAGAAGCTTTGCATCATACGCAACTGAGTGAACAGATTAATCCATATTCGAGTTTGACTGTTCAAACAGTTCATGAAATGACGCAACGAGGATTGAGTGAACAGCAGGTTCTGAAAAATATTTCTGATGTCATCACGCAGCAAGGCTTTATTATGGGATCGAATGAGATTTTCTTGGCTGGTAGTATCTTGTTTATTGTTATGATTTCCATAATTTGGTTTGCCAAGCCGCCATTCAATGGAAGTTCATCAGCAGGGCATTGAATATCAAAAAGGTCGTCTGAAAATTTTCAGACGACC
>NZ_KV794889.1:0-1583 GCF_001808875.1 Neisseria sp. HMSC064E01 | reverse complement strand
GGTCGTCTGAAAATTTTCAGACGACCTTTGCTGTTGTAGAAGATAGCTATATGAGCGTTGATTGAGCATGGTTGCTTACGCGATTGTTTCGCCCAAATATCGAGCAAGAGATTGAACAATTTCTCCTGCTACTTGTGATTTTTCTCTCTCAGGGAAAGATAGTTCCTCGTGATCCGTAATAATAGTAATCTGATTGGAAGATTTTCCCATTGCCTGAGAGACATCATTGGCAATCAGCATTGGAATGCCCTTGCGTACACGTTTTGCCCGAGCATATTCCAAAACTTTTTCGCTTTCTGCGGCAAATCCAATACAAAAAGGAGGTTTGGGTAAGGCTGCCACAGATGCCAAAATATCAGGGTTGGTTTCCAATTCAAGGGTTGGGGTGTCTTTTGAATTTTCTTTTTTTAATTTGTGTGTGCTGCTGTTTTTCACCTTATAGTCAGCCACAGCGGCTACAGAAATAAAAACATCTTGATCTGAAATATATTTATGAACAGCATCGTACATTGATTGGGTGCTAATAGCCCGTTCCATATGATAGAGACCGGTTGGTAGGGGAGTTTGCAATTGCCCATAAATCAACGTAACTTGTGCGCCGGCCATTCTGCATGCGCGGGCTAGGGCAATGCCCATTTGACCGCTGGAAATATTCGTAATTCCACGGACCGGGTCAATCATTTCCAAGGTCGCACCGGCAGTGATTAAGATTTTTTTGCCGGCAAGTATTTTCGGCGTCCATAAATCATGAATCAAATCGGCAAGTTCAATCGCTTCAGGCATTCTCCCTATCCCGATTTCACCGCAAGCTTGTTCGCCATAGGATGGCTGGAAAACCGTGATGTCGTCTGAAATCAGTTGTTGGATATTCCTTTGATTGGCGGGATTGTTCCACATCTCCACATTCATCGCCGGAGCGACTGCCATGGGGCATTTTCGTGCTGCTGCCAAATTGGTCAGTAGATTATCAGCAATACCGTTGGCGATCTTGGCAACCGTATTGGCAGTAGCGGGAGCAATCAAAAAAACATCCGCTTCTCGGGTTAAATCAATATGACCCATCCCCTTAGTCGAGTGCCCATCGTGCGTATCAACTAAAACAGGATTTCCACTTAATGCTTGAAACGTAAGAGGGGTAACAAATTCAGTGGCAGCATGGCTCATTACCACCGTTACAGAATGTCCTTGTTTTTTTAGCAATCGGACCAACTCACATGATTTATAAGCAGCAATACCACCACTTATCCCTAAAAGAATGTGTTTACTCATGACACAATCCAATTTGAATTAGATAAAACATAATACTAACATAGATACTATTCAAAAAAGTTGTAAGGGTAGATTGATAGGTTGCTCAGTCATAAAATGAAGGTTGATATAGCTGGAAATATTCCGAGATAGAACAAAGGTCGTCTGAAAGAGATTTTAGACGACCTTTGGTGTTGTTTGAGTTTGGTTTGAGAATGTTTTGAAAGTTCTGAAATAGTATCTGAAATAAAAGTTGTTGAATTTCAGATTGTTGAAGTGTTTTGTAGAATTTTTTGTTGTTTGGGAGTTGACGGTTTTTGGTGGTGGGGGGATAG
>NZ_KV794888.1:0-3461 GCF_001808875.1 Neisseria sp. HMSC064E01 | reverse complement strand
TTGGTTAGGGTGAAGGCGCCGATGGAGGTGACAGGGCCAAGCAGTCTTCAATTAGAACAGGTGAAAACCATTGCCAAAACATTAAAACAAGGCAGATTTGTACTTTCATCCAAACCACACGGTCATGGGTTTGTTTACACTAACGAACCCTACAAACTCTATAAAGATGGGGCGCTACTAAAAGAGGGGCTGACCGATGATTTGGGTGCGATAGAGTATGAGCATGATGATAAGTCTAAATATAAAGTAGAGTTGAGCAACGGTGCAATATTTGACATTACTCCACCAGATAAACAGCAGGAAAAAAATGTGAAGAAACAACTTGCCCAAAACCTGACTGCTTTAGGTTATCGGCATGTTGAGCACGAAGAAACAGCAAATAAGGATACGTCCCTTATCCGTTACTTTAAACAATCTGATAAAAAGCAAATCGATTAAGGAATTGAAAATGCCAAATTCTAATAATGAAAATATACAGCAAGTTACTTGTACCAAGGCGGGTGCAGCAGTACTCTCTTCACGCTGGTACTTGGACAACTCAAATTACAAACAACGCAATGGTAACAAGCTCACGCCGTATTTCAGTGGACAGGAGGTCTTTGCTGCAATTGCAAAATCTATTAAAGAAGCCAAACAATCAATAGACATTGTATGTTGGGGATTTGATCCGGCGATGCCGATTGTTCGAGAAGGGAGTAATTGGGAATGGAAGGAAACTGATAGCTACGGTCATCACTTGATAGAAGCGGCAACTAATCACAAGGAGATGAAAATTCGTTTGCTGCTTTGGTATTCAAGAGGCGGCAATCAAATGATGAAAAATGCCCCAGGGTTATATGGAATATTAACTCGGATAAATCGCGAGATAGATGCGCCACAAGGTTACTATGATGACACTGATAACTCACAATGGAACTCGGATGCTACTACATATTCGCGCACATGGTTCAAGCAAGTTAAAAATGGAGACTATCCAAATATTGAAATAGTATTTCGAGAAATTCAACCAAAACAGGATAAAGATGGTAAAACTCCTGTCATGTATGAAGACCCTCTTAGTCCGAAAGAAGCGTTCTCTCTGGGTTTCCCCAGTGATCATCAAAAGTCTGTTTTAGTGGATTATGGACAAGAAAACGCGCATGGATATGTGATGGGACACAACAGCCTGACCGCCTATTGGGATACGGTAGAAATGAGGCATGTTGAACCACTTCGAGAGCCTAGACAGAGACCTTGGCATGATTTATCAATAGGTATCAAGGGGTCATGTTTGATAGATTTGAATGCTAATTTCTGCGAATCATGGGACGAACATTGTGAGAAAGGGGGTATCGGAAAAACAAAATATGCTGCAATTGCTAATGAACGGCGAGACAAAGAGTTGGAAAATAAAATGATCAAGCATAGTGATCCTTATGGTTCTTCAGTACAACTTGTTCGTACTCGACCTGACAAGGATTTAGAAAAACAAGGGGGTAAGGAATTAGAAATTCGTCGCGCCTATTTCCAAGTAGCGGAAAATCCACGCCGTTATGTGTTGATAGTTAACCAGTTTTTTCAATATGAGCAGTGGGTGAGAGAGTTAAAACGTTGGTATAGTGAATACCAAAAATGTTTGGAACAGCAGGGTGCTATCAATAAGCCAAAACTGTATATTTTTGTCTTTACGCCGCAACCTGAGGCAGATGGCATGATGTTCCGCACACATCAAGCAGCAAATGAATTAGGTGTCAGCGAGCAAGTTGGACAAGGAGATAGGCAATTCTACCACTATAACAAAGATGATCAGAGTTACCATCGTACTATACGGGGCTGGTTTAATAGAGCAACACAAAAGCAAACTTATGAAGAACTGAAAGCGATGAATATTGAAACAGTGTTCTGCAACTTGAAGACTCAAGTCTCTGGTAAACAACCGCTAGATATTTATATTCATGCGAAGTTGATGGTTATTGACGATGACTTCTTCACACTTGGTTCGGCGAATCTGAATTTCCGCAGTATGGCAGTGGATTCTGAATTGAATTTGCTTTGTGATGATGAAAGGTTAGCGTATCAGTTCCGGAAAAAACTGTTTGATCGGTACAGTGATTGCATAGTTGAGCAGCCTGAAAAGCATGGACAAATGGATAATTTTTTTGAAAATTTTAGATATTTAACTATGGAGAACCAAAAACGAATGTTGAAGAATGAAATGATTACAGGTCACGCAACTCCTTTCTCAGATGACAGGTGCGCAGCAGGCTTGAGAACAGCATAATATGAATAGACTGATTTTACTGCTAAGCCTCTACTGCCTGAATGTCTGCAATCTTCAAGGAGCTACTATGCCTGATCGTGACTACACTAAAACTCACCCAATACCCAAAGCCTTTGACTCAAAGCGTACCCAATACACCTGCGCCGCTTGGACGTCTCCATCTCCACCCGATGCCGAATCTCATCTTTGGTATCGTGCTGCCACTCTGATTCATGCCAAAGATGGACGCAGGAATAAACAGGAGCTGCAGAATATGATTATCTTGTACGAAGCGGCTGCATCAAAAGGACATTATCAGGCAATTAACAACCTCTACTTGCTCTACACTCACGTACAAGGTGCAAGCGGTACATTGTTTGATCCTTTGCAGAAACGAGCACGTAAATGGCTGCATTATGGTCTAGATAAAAATTGGGCAATGGCAAACTATTGGCTGTTTGACGCTTTGTATGAAGGTAATGCAGGCTATAGCCATAATCCCAAACTTGGACTTGCCTATCTGCAAAAGGCGGTGGATTTGGGCGTGCCACTGGCGCAATATGAATTGGCGCGGATTTACGAAAATAAAATGAAAGATGTGAAGACTAGTGAATCATTGTTTAGCTGTGCAGCCAAACAAGGTTTCTCTGCAGCAATGGACGAATTATCCATATCTAAGAAGATTGATGGAGACCTAAAAGAATCATTGCTGCTGATGCATAATGCAATACGTTACGGTGGTGAAGGAGGAGGGGGCGCTGCTTTACGCTTGGGGTTAGTTTATGGTACTTCAAAGTCCTATATGAAAGAATTTGAAGCGACTCCTGCGGATCCTATCCGTCAAGCAGCCTATACTGAATTGTATAAGGCACTTAAAGGCACAGGCACCAAAAGCGGCAACCCCTTCTACCCCTCCCCACGCCTAGACGAAGTCCTGCCCCTGCCACCCGCCAAAACCCATTGGAAAGGCATCTACTCCGCAATGAGCAAGGAAGACGCGGCGTTCTACCAAAATCCGCCTGATACCGCTGCTCTTGCTACCGATATTCTAAAACGCGGTATCGTCAAAAAAGAAGACGTATATTGGCCACCACGCAAAGAATAAAGGCAGAAAGGTCGTCTGAAAGTGAAGTTCAGAACAACTTCTACGGTTTCAGGGCAGTAGGTTGAATCAAGAAACAGCACTTTAAAAAAGGTCGTCTGAAAATATGTGAACTGTCCC
>NZ_KV794887.1:0-888 GCF_001808875.1 Neisseria sp. HMSC064E01 | reverse complement strand
AAAGATATGGCTTTCATCATATCGCTCTCCATTTTTCTGACAAATTATACTTCTATCGACACATCGTCTTTCCAATAATGAATTACGACATCACCTTTTTCACTCTGTTTTTACTTGGCTTTTTCGGCGGTACGCATTGTGTCGGGATGTGCGGCGGGTTGAGTAGTGCGTTTGCGTTGCAGCTTCCGCCGCATCTTAACCGGCTGGGGCTGATTGTCCTATTGAATTTGGGACGTATCAGCAGCTATGTATTGATTGGTTTGATTGTCGGGCTGGTCGGGCAAATCGGTATTTCTTTGGATGATACGCGTTGGCTGCAAAACGGCTTGTATATTGCGGCGAATGTTTTGTTGTTGCTGTTGGGGCTGTATCTGGCGGGTCTTTCTACGGCGGCTACGCAGATTGAGCGCATAGGCAGACCGATATGGAAACGTTTGAATCCGATACTGAACCGACTGTTGCCGATTAAATCCGTTCCGGCTTGTTTCGGCGTAGGCATGTTGTGGGGCTGGCTGCCTTGCGGCTTGGTGTACAGTGCCTCGTTGTATGCTTTAGGCAGCGGCAATGCAGTGCAGGGCGGGCTGTATATGTTGGCTTTCGCGTTGGGAACGTTGCCGAATTTGTTGGCAATGGGGATTTTTGCGGCGCAATTGAAAACACTTTTACAACGTAAAGCCATCCGTTTGTGCGCCGGGCTATTGGTTGCGGGCTGGGCGGTTTTTCGTTTGGCTGTCATGCTTTGAACCTGGCACTGAAACGCTTTTTAAAAGGGTAGGGGTTCTTATATCAAAGGTCGTCTGAACATCCGTTTTCAGACGACCTTTATTCATTGCTTGCAACGGGTGGCGTTATTCGATCGCAGCTTTAGCTCAAGCCGCCGGCAGCCAA
>NZ_KV794886.1:85171-91679 GCF_001808875.1 Neisseria sp. HMSC064E01 | reverse complement strand
CGTACTGGTTTAAAGTTAATCCACTATATTTTCAGGGTTTATGGTGTTTCGGGTATAATGCCGCCTTATTTTTTAATGCGATACGGCAGGTCGTCTGAAGCCTTTGCATAATATTTTGTCCGCATTTCCGGCAGAATATTGCGCAAAGGCTTCGCCGCCGGTTTCAGACGACCTCTTTTTATTTTGGAAAGAGTAGTTTATGTTGAAAAAATGGTTGCATAAAGTTTTGCCCGGAAAGCAGCCGAAGCAAGTGCCTGTGGCGAAGGAAATCCTTTCTTTCGACAAACACCACATCAGCGCGGATATGCTGAGTTTTGCGGCGGAAAAAGTTGTCCGCCGTCTGCATGACGAAGGTTTTCAGGCTTATGTTGTCGGCGGAGCGGTTCGCGATCTGTTGCTGGGTGTCGAACCTAAAGACTTCGACATCGCTACCGATGCGACACCGGAACAGGTTCATAAGATTTTCCGCAGAAGCCGCATCATCGGCAGACGTTTTCAAATCGTACACGTCATGGTCGGGCCGGAAACCATAGAGGTCACGACCTTCAGGGGCGGCGGCAAGGTGCAGCAGAATGCGCACGGCAGGATTATGAAGGACAACACTTACGGCAGTATGGAAGAAGATGCCATGCGCCGTGATTTCACCTGCAACGCGCTTTATTACGACCCGATTAAAGAAGAAATCATCGATTTCCACCACGGCGTCGGCGATATTGCCGACCGCAAGCTGGTGATGATCGGCAATGCGGCAGAACGTTATCAGGAAGACCCTGTCCGCATCCTGAGAGCCGTGCGGCTGTCGGGCAAACTTGGGTTTGACGTGGAAGAAAACACCGCCGCGCCGATTCCGGAACAGGCAGGTCGTCTGAAACACGAACCCGTGGCGCGTCTGTTTGACGAAATCATGAAACTGCTGTTTTCCGGTTACGCCAGAGAATGTCTGAAACGATTGAATACTCTCGGCGTTTCAGACGACGTCCATCCACTTCTGAGTGCGCTCAAGTCGGCAACGAAACCTGAAAACCGCATTATCTCTCTCGCCTTAAAAAATACGGACGAACGTTTGCGCGCAGACAAATCCGTGTCGGTGGGCTTCGTTCTTGCCGCCGTCTTGTGGCCGGTTTTGAACCGTCATTGGCAGGACAACATCAAACGCGGTCAAAAGCCTGCACACGCTTTATCCGAAGCGATGAACACCATGCGCGAAACGGTGGAAAAAGGCTGGGGCGTGCCGCAGCGTTTTGCCGCGACCATGCGGGAAATTTGGCAACTTCAGCCGCAATTCGATTACACGCGCGGCGCGCGTCCGCACAAAATGCTGGCGCAAGCGCGTTTCCGTGCGGCTTACGATTTCCTTGTGTTGCGTGGAGAGGTCGGCGAAGTGGAGCGGGATTTGGTTGAATGGTGGACGAAGTTCCAACATGCGGATGCGGAAGCCCGCGCGGAAATGACGCTTGCCACACAACAGCGCCGACAACACGGGCAAGGCGATGGCGCGGATGGCAAGCCGAATCGCAAACGCCGCCGCACGCGTAAGAAAAAACCGGCTGCGGATAAGCCGGAATCATGAATCGGCGGATTGCAAACGGTTCTGACTTGTTGATTTGTCGCAGGACTGAAGTGTTGGTTTGAATGCCAAATTTTTTCTGGCGTATTTATCTTAACAAAAAGGTCGTCTGAAAATTTTCAGACGACCTTTTTGCGTGGTTTTAAAAAATAAGAGGCAAACATTTATCCTTTACAAACCCGCAAGCAAACGGCGGATTTTGCCGATGGCAAGCTCGGTTTCCAAGCCGCATTCCGCCCCTTCCGTCCCTCCACTGAGGCAGCGGATGTTGGTGATGCCGCAGAAGTGGGCGTATTTCATGCCCAGTTCTCGAGCGAGGACGGCTTCTGGCATTCCGGTCATACCCAATACGTCCACACCGTCGCGGCGGTAACGTTGGATTTCGGCGCGGGTCGGCCAGCGCGGTCCTTGCAGGCAGCCGTAAACGGCTTGGGTGTATAAAGGCATTTGGTGCTGTTGCGCGTGTTCGACGATTTTTTCGCGCAGTTCGGCGGTGTAGGGGTCGAGAAAATCAGTGTGTACGACCGGTTCTTCCTGCCCTTCAAAAAAGGTTTCTTTACGACCGTATGTGTAGTCGATCAAGTCGTCGGGCAGGACGAGCGCGCCGTTTTCAAAGCGGTCGTTGATGCTGATGACGGAGGAAACGGCGACGATGTATTCCGCACCTATGGAATGCAACGCCCAGATGTTTGCGCGGTAGTTGATTTCGTGCGGCGCGACGGTATGGCCGAAGCCGTGCCGCGCGAGGAAGATGATGTCCTGACTGCCCAGTTTGCCGCTTAAGACGGGGCTGCTGGTCAGTCCGTAGGGAGTGCGGACGATCTTGCGGTCGGTGATGCTCAGTTCGGGCAGCTTGGTCAGGCTGCTGCCGCCGATGATGGCTAACATGTTTTCTGTTCCTTTATGTGTTTACCAGGAGAAACAAAGGTCGTCTGAAAAACCATATCCGTTTTCAGACGACCTTTTTGTCCTTTTACTTGTGTTTGTAAAAACGGCTGTGGAAATAAGCATTCACACCTTCGCGCAGCAGGACCAAGGTTACGGCGGCAAGCGGCAGACCGGCGAGCATGCCGACAAAGCCCATGAGTTGTCCGAAAGCCATCAACGAGAAAATTACCCAGAAAGGCGACAGACCGATGCGGTCACCGACGATCTTCGGGGTAACGATAAAGCTCTCGAGGAATTGTCCGATACCGAACACGACCCACACCATAACCAGACCGTGCCATGTGCTAAATTGCAGCAAAGCGGCGACGGTTGCCAGCAAAAGTCCGGTAAATGCGCCCAAATACGGGATAAACACCAAAATACCGGCAATCATACCGATGGCGAAGCCCGAATCCAGTCCGACCAGCATCAGCCCGACCCCGTACACCAGCCCCATAATCAGCATCACCATCAACTGCCCGCGCAGGAACTCGCCCAAAACTTCATCCATATTGCTTGTGATGCGCGTATAAGTGTCGATAAAGCGGCGCGGAACCAACGCGCTGATGCCGTAAGACCAGCGTTTCCAGTCCAAAAGGAAATAATACAGCAAGAGCGGCAGCAGTATCAGATTGCTCATGCCGCTGATGACGTTGCCGCTTTGGCGCATCAGCGTCGGCATCCAAGCCTTGAGCGTGTTGCTCAATTCACCCGTATGGGATTGCAACCAAGCAATGACCGACTCCTGATCGATTTGCATATAATCGCCTGCGGCATTGTTCAGCCAAGGCAATAGTTTGTTTTGCGTAAAATCGACGATTTGGGGAATGCGGCTGACCATATTGTTGAACTGGTTGATCAGCATAGGCACGATAATCAGCATCAGCGACAGCAGCAACAGCAGCGCCAATACCATCACGATCATAGAAGCCGGGGCGCGTTTAATCCGTTTTTTCTGCAACCATTCCACCAGCGGATTCAATACATAAGCCAATACCGCTGCCACAATAAACGGCGTCAGGATGTCGCCCAGCGCGTACAGCAGCCAGACAAAAGCCGCAATCACGCAGCCCATAATGATCCACGGCTTCATGCCGCGCGTTTTTTTCTGATACATAAAACCTTTCCATGTGTGTTTCAGCGGAAGTCTCTGCAATCGTTTTTAGACGCCCCCCTAGCCGTCCAGTATAACAGAATAAATGAGGTTGTCTGAAACCTCAGATTGTTTACAAAATCACCGAAAAATCCAAGCCCGCGCCTGCAAAATAAGGTAAAATACGCACCATCGTTTTTCCGTCCCAATCACGATTAAGGAACCCTTTCATGAGCACTTCATTGAGCTACCGCGACGCAGGCGTGGACATTGACGCCGGCGATCAACTGGTCGAAAACATCAAACCTTTTGCCAAACGCACCATGCGTCCCGAAGTGTTGGGTGATTTGGGCGGCTTCGGCGCATTGGTCGAAATCAGCAAAAAATACAAAAATCCCGTCCTTGTCAGCGGCACCGACGGCGTAGGCACCAAGCTCAAACTCGCCTTCGATTGGGACAAACACGACACCGTCGGCATCGACCTCGTCGCCATGAGCGTCAACGATATTTTGGTTCAAGGCGCAGAGCCTTTGTTCTTCCTCGACTATTTCGCCTGCGGCAAACTCGACGTCTCCCGCGCTACCGACGTGATTAAAGGCATTGCCCAAGGCTGCGAAGAATCCGGCTGCGCCCTCATCGGCGGCGAAACCGCCGAAATGCCCGGCATGTATCCCGAAGGCGAATACGACTTGGCAGGCTTCGCCGTCGGCGTGGTCGAAAAAGAGCGCGTCATCAACGGCCGCAGCATCAAAGCAGGCGACATCGTGTTGGGCTTGGCTTCCAACGGCGCGCATTCCAACGGCTACTCCCTCGTCCGCAAAATCATCGCCCGCGACAATCCCGATTTGGACGCTGAGTTCGACAACGGCAAAACCCTGCGCGAAATCATCATCGCCCCGACCCGCCTGTATGTGAAACCCATCCTCGCTGCCTTGGAAAAATTCACCATCAAAGGCATGGCGCACATCACCGGCGGCGGCATCACCGAAAACGTGCCGCGCATCCTGCCGGAAAACACCGTCGCCCAAATCGACGCCAAAGCATGGGAATTGCCCAAGCTGTTCCAATGGCTGCAACAGGCAGGCAACGTGGAAACGCAAGAAATGTACCGTACCTTCAACTGCGGCATCGGCATGGTAGTCGTGGTTGCCGAAGAAGATGCCGACGCGGTGCAGGCGTTCTTAACCGAACAAGGCGAAACCGTTTACCGTTTGGGCGTTATCCGCGAACGCAACGGCGATGAGCATCAGACCCAAGTGGCTTAAATCACAAGCCTGAATCTAAATAAAAGGTCGTCTGAAACAGCCAAACCATCTGTTTCAGACGACTTTTTTGTATGTTTGGACAAATAGATTTGCTTACGGATTGATGAAAAATGAGACGCCGACCGCCGTCATTCCTGCTTGCGCGGGCGTAACGGTCGGCTGGTATTTCTATTTTCATTCTCGAAGCAAATCTCAATCCTCTTTTTTCTCCAACGCGGCAAAGGCGGCCTTCATGGTCGGATTTTTGCGTACTAATTTTTTGACGGTCAGGTCGGTTGCTTTGTTGTTGGCGAGGCGCAGGTTGTTTTCGGAAGAGAGCAGGGCTTCTTTGGTTTTTTGCAGGTGGCTGATGGTTTTGTCGATTTCGTCGATGGCAGTTTGGAATTTGCGGCTGGCGAGTTCGTAATTGCGGGCGAAATCGGTTTTGAACTTGTCCAAATCTTCTTCAAAATGCGTGATGTCGATGTTTTGCGCGCGCATTTGTGCCAATTCTTGTTTGTATTTCAATGAATTGAGCGCGGCGTTGCGCAGCAGGGAGACGATGGGGATGAAAAACTGCGGGCGCACGACGTACATTTTCGGGTAGGCGTAGGACACGTCAACGATGCCGTTGTTGTAGAGGTCGCTGTCGGCTTCCAAGAGTGAGACGAGGACGGCGTATTCGCAGTTTTTTTCTCTGCGGTCTTTGTCCAACTCTTTGAAAAAGTGTTCGTTTTTCTTTTTGGTGGCGGTTTCGTCGCTTTCGTTTTTCATCTCAAACATGATGGAGATGATTTCGTTGCCTTCTTCGTCGGTTTCGCGGTAGATGTAGTCGCCTTTGCTGCCGGTTTTGGCGTCGTTGTCTTTGCCGAAGACGGCTTGGGGAAAGGCGGTGGTGCGGATGCGGTTGAATTCGGTTTCGCAGTGCTGCTCAAGGCTTTCGCCTATCATTTTGGTGGACTGTCTGGCTTTGAAGTCTTTGTAGAAGGCGATGGTTTCGTCTTTTTGTTTGAGTTCGGCTTCGTATTTTTCGCGCAGGCTTTGTTTTTCCAACTGGTTTTCTTTGGATTGCAGCATGAGCTGCGTGTTCAAATTGCCCAATTCGCGCTCTTTTTCGGCAACGGCTTTGGTGATTTCCAGCTCTTTTTCCATGTTTTTCGCCGTTTCCAGCGATTTTGCCTGCGCTTTCAGCTCGGCAATCAATTTATCCTGTTCGGCGATTTGCGCTTTCAGACGACCTTCGATTTCGGCGGCGGCAAGTTTGCTGTCTTTTTCGTAAACGTTGATTTGGTTGGACAGGGCGGCGATTTCGTGGTTTTTGTCGGCTAGGATTTTGTCGAACTGATTTTGCGCCTGCGCTTGGGCAAGCTGCATATCGCTTTGAAACTGCATCTGCGCCTGTTGCAGGCGCTCGTGGATTTCGGTTTGAAATTCTTGGGTGCGGACTTGGTTCAGGATGTCGGCGTAACTGGCTTCGTTGACGGTGAAGGCGGTGTGGCAGTGCGGGCATTTGATTTCGTGCATGGCGGGTTTCCCTTGTATTTGAAGCGTGTCATTTTAGCAGAAAGGTCGTCTGAAAAAGTTTTAGCGAAACTCGCTGCGCTCGTTTTGGCGAAACCCTTACGGGTTTTCAGACGACCTCGTTGCTTTATAGTGGATTAAATTTAAATCAGGACA
>NZ_KV794886.1:76814-85071 GCF_001808875.1 Neisseria sp. HMSC064E01 | reverse complement strand
ACTGGTTTAAAGTTAATCCACTATAAATTCAATCGCAAGCTACGTTGCCGACATCAAGACTGAAATCGTGAAACTCGTTGAGCGTGCTGCGGTGGCCGATGCTGATGATGATGCTCTGCGGCAGTTTGTGCTTCAAGGCGCGGTAGAGCAGGGCTTCGGTCGGTTCGTCCAAGGCGGCGGTGGCTTCGTCGAGTAGGATGACTTTGGGCTGTGAAAGCAGGGCGCGGACGAAGGCGACGCGTTGCAGTTCGCCCGGGGAGAGTTTGTGTTGCCAGTCGTCGGTTTTGTCTAATTTATCAATGAGATAACCTAAGCGGCAGGTATTCATGGCTTCGGCTAGTTCGGGATGCTGTTTGTCGATGTCGGGATAACAAATCGCGTCGCGCAGGCTGCCTTGCGCCGTGTACGGGCGTTGCGGCAGGAAGAGGATGTCTTGATGCGGCGGACGGCGGACTTTGCCGCTGCTGCCGAACGGCCAAAGCCCCGCCAGCGCGCGCAGCAGCGAGGTTTTGCCGCAACCGCTCGGGCCGCGTATCAGCAGGGAATCGCCGCTTTTGAGGTTGACGTTGATGCCGCTCAACAGGATTTCGCCGTTGTGGCGGAACAGGGCGACGTTTTCCAGCGAGAGGTCGTCTGAAACCTCGGTAATGTCGGGTTGCTGCGCGCTGTGTTGTTCTTCCGTACTCAGCAAAAAGCCGTACAAACGCTCCAGTCGGGCGCGGTAGGCGGTGAATTTGTTGTAGAACAGCCGAAAGAAGGACAGGGCGTTTTGCAGTCGGGCGAAGGCTTGGACGGTCTGCTGGATGTCGCCGATTTTGATTTGTCCGGCAAACAGGCGCGGGGCTTGCAAAATAATGGGGAAGAGCTTGATTCCGTTGGTAAACATGTCGTTAAAGCCGCTCAAGCAGACGCTTTGGCGGGCGATGCGCCAACGGTTGCGGATGATGGCTTTGAAGCGGTCGGCAAGCTGGTCGTGTTCGTGTTGTTCGCCGCTGTAAAACGCCACGCTTTCGGCGTGGTCGCGCACGCGGATGAGGGAGTAGCGGTAGTCGCCGTTGAGTTTTTCGTTTTCATAGTTGTAACGAATCAGAGGGTTGCCTATCCACATGGAGATAAAGGTCGCCAAAATCACAAACATATAGACAAACCAGACGATGCCGTGCGGAATGTCGAAGCCGAACACGGTCAGGATGCCCGCCAAGCCCCACAAAACAACGGCAAATTCCAGCGAGGTAACGACCGAATTGACCATGCCGCGCA
Source organism: Neisseria sp. HMSC064E01 (assembly GCF_001808875.1). Taxonomy (NCBI): domain Bacteria; kingdom Pseudomonadati; phylum Pseudomonadota; class Betaproteobacteria; order Neisseriales; family Neisseriaceae; genus Neisseria; species Neisseria sp. HMSC064E01. Next base: position 83,811 of record NZ_KV794886.1, on the reverse strand, counting down.
CAAATTCTATGGTCGAGGCGATGAAATCCTGCGCGTCTTGTTGGATACGCTGGTCGATATTGTCCGGCGCATGGCGGCGCATTTGCAGGCGGTAGTAGTTTTTGTCGGCAAGCCAGCGCGTTGTCAGCACTTCATTGAGCCGCTCCGACCATTTAATCGCCAGGCCTTGATCGAGAAAGTCGTTGACGACGTTGTTAAACGCCCGCACCAACACCACGCCGGCGTTCATCGCTGCAAACATCCAAAACGCGGAGGCGTTCAAATCCTGCATCGAGTCGTAAAGCCCTTTGGACATAAAGGTACTCAATACATTCAGCCGCACTTCGGTCAGCAGCAGCGCAATCATCGCCGTAATCAGCAGCAATACTTTGACCGCGCTTTTTGGCGTCAGGCACAGGCGCAGGATATAGGCAAACTCACGCCCGAAGCGCGTTTCGCGTGCCAAAAACAGAATCACCGCCGAGGCGGCGGCGACCATCAATAAGGTCTGTAACAGCCAAGACGGCGTGGAATAAAGCTCGATTTGCCATTTTTGCATGTGCGTTGTCTCTTGAGGCAGGCAGCGGGCAGGGGTCGTCTGAAACCCGGATTCTCTGCTTAATAAAATAATTTATAATTACTATGGAAAAAGTTTTGATTGATGTTGTATTTTTGTTTTTACAAATGGTTATCATCACTTTTTATAGAAAAGCAGAATGTTATCAAATATAATTCTGCAGCAAAATTACTTTGTGATTTTTAACGTTTATTGCAATAAAAATAACCCACCTCAGAGACAGAAGGAATCTATGAACAGCAAATTAGCCCTGATGCCGCTTTTGATTATGAGCGCGTTTTCTTATGCCGCCGATGAAGCGACACCTGAAACCCCTGTGCAACAGCAGTTGCAGGAAGTTAATGTCCGCGCCGACGCCAAACGAGTCAAAGCCGCCCGCTCTTACTCCATCGCCAGCGACGGCGACTTGCGCGACCGCGTAAATTTGGGCGTATTGGGCAAAGCTAATGCCTTTACCGCGCCGATTACCGTCGTCAACTACGACGAACAAGCCCTTAACAACACCGAAGCGCGTACTTTGGTGGATGCCGTAGCAAAAAAAGACGCGTCCGTTTGGCAGTTCGGCGGCGAAAGCAACACGCTGACCGGCCTGTATTTCCGAGGTTATCAGCTTGACTCGCGCCAATTCAGCGTCAACGGTTTGGCAGGTATGTACGGCACGCAAGGCACAGCCAGCGTGCATGTCGGTTCCGCGCAACTGATTAAAGGTGCGTCCACCACTGTAAACGGCATGGATCCCGAAGGCGCGGTATCCGGTTCCGTCAATATCGAAACCAAAAAAGCTGCGGACGAAGGCAACCGCAAAATCGGTTTGGGCTGGTTCAGCAACAACCGTGCCCAAGGTACGTTCGACTTGGGTCAACGTTTCGGCGAGAACAAAGAATTCGGCGTGCGCGCCAACGGCAAACTGCGCCACGGCGACACCCCGCGCCACGGTTACAGCGAAGACAACAAAGAATTTGCCTTGAATGCCGATTATCGCGGCGAAAAATTGCGCGTAGCGTTCGACTCCATCTACGCGAAACGCAAAACCAACGGCGGTCGCGCGCGTATGCAGGATATTCAAAACGCCAACGGCCGCTTGTTTGACGCGCCCGATGGCAAAGTGAACCTGCTGCCAAGTTGGAACTGGCAGAACACCGTCGGTCGCACCAATATGCTGACCTTCGAATGGGATGCGTTTGAAAATGCGCAAATTACCGGTGGTATCGGTTACAACAAGGCGCGTTATTACGGCACGCTGATTTCTCCGACTATTTGCGGCAAAGATGGCGCAAGCAGCCAAACCGCAACCTGCTCAAGTGCCAGCCAATACCACACAGGCACGGCGCGCCTGACCGACCAATATTTCCGTACTTTGAGTATGAACCTTACTGCACGCGGTGAATTTGAAACTGGGCCGGTAACACATAACTGGAGTACTGCTTTCGACCGCATTATCCGTCAACGTGCAACGATCAATGGAAGTGCAGCCGGTAAAAGCAAGGTAGAAGTTAAAGCAAACGAAAATATTGAGAGTAAATTGGCATCGTTTAAAGCAGACTATCCAAACTCATGGGCGAACTCTGCCAACTTGGATGCCAATATCAAAGTCAACAGTTTGGCTTTGTCCGACACACTGGGCTTCGTCGACAACAAATACCGCCTGACCTTGGGTGGACGCTTCCAAGCGGTTGAATACACCAATAAAAAAGAAGGTAAAAGCGGCGATGCCAAACGCTTCAGTCCGATGTTGATGGCTGCATGGGTGCCGCAGCCCGATTTGGTGGTTTATGGCAACTATATGGAAGACTTGGAGCCTGCCGACATCAAAACCGATGATGACGGTAATACTACCATGTCCAAACCGCGTGTCAGCCGTCAGTTTGAAGTCGGCGTGCGCAAAAACTGGGGCGACTTTGTCACTACTTTGAACGCGTTCCAAATCAAACGCCCGGGTTACTGGCGCGGCAATACCAAAAAAGGTACTGATTTTGCAGCATACAAAGCAGCAGGAGGCGCCGCCGGCGACAAACAAGGTTTTGAGCGTAACCGCGGTATCGAGTTCAATACCTATGCCAATCTGTTGAACAAAACTCTGCGTCCGAGCTTTGGCTTGATGTACCTGCAATCGACTGTGAAAAATTATCCGAACGCAGCCGATAATCTTGTTAATGGCGTACAAGTTGCCAACCCGCGCGTAATTGCCAAAGCGGGCGTGGAATGGGATACCCCGTTTGCTAAAGGCTTGACCTTGAACGGTAACGTTTCGTACTTCGGCAAGTCTTACCAAGACACGCAAAAACAATACGCCTTCCCGTCCTATACCTTGGTTGACGTAGGTGCGCGCTACAAAACCAAGCTGGGTAAAAATACCCTGACCGTCAGCAGTTCGGTGGAAAACCTGTTCAACAAAAATTACTGGCAGGTACAACGCGGCCAATACGACCGCAGCTTTGCCGTCGTCGGTATGCCGCGTACTTACTGGCTGAAAGCGGAATTGGATTTCTAATATCCGAACAGGCCAACCGGTAAAGGCAAAGGTCGTCTGAAAATCCTCAATCAGGGTTTTCAGACGACCTTTTATATTGTTGTTTGAATGGGGCAAGTGATATGACTTATAGTGGATTAACTTTAAATCAGGACAAGGCGACGAAGCCGCAGATAGTACATCAGGACAAGGCGACGAAGCCGCAGACAGTACAAATAGTACGGCAAGGCGAGGCAACGCCGTACTGGTTTAAAGTTAATCCACTATATCGTAGAACGGCACCCCATTAATCACAACGCAGAGACAATGGTTTAGAGGGATTCCCAAACGTTGGCAGCTTCTTCGGAGAAATGTTGCCACGCGGGCAATGTTATGGAAGTTGTTGTTTCCAATGCGCCAGCAGTTGCTTGAGGATTTCAGACTGCTCGTGACCGTCGTTAATGGCAGTTTCAAGCCAACGGCAGGCTAAGGCTGTGTTGCGGCGGACGCCTGTTCCGTGGAAATAGAGGCAGGCGAGGTTGTATTGCGCCATTGTGTCTTTTTGCTGCGCTGCCTGCGCGAACCATTTGGCGGCTTGGGTATAGTCGGTCTCTGTTCCATGACCGTTGTAGTACATCATGCCGAGATTGGTTTGCGCTTTGCTGTGTCCCAAATCTGCGGCCTGCTGATAGAGCGTCAGCGCTTCGGCATGGTCGGGAGCGCGGTTCAGGCCGTAATGGGCGGCAAAAGCCAGCTGATAGAATTGCTCCGCCTGTTGGCGTTGCAGCGCGTGTTCTTTGGCTTGAGGGTAGTTTTGCTTATTGTTCAGGGCAATGTCGGCGAGCAGTTTTTGGTGTGCGGCGAGATTGCCCAAATCAGCGGCAAGCTGATAGTAATGGCGCGCTTTGGAGGGTTCGGGAAGGATGCCCAGTCCGTAGCGGTAGATATCGCCGAGCAAACGCAGCGCTTCGGGATGATTGCGGCGGGCGGCTGCTTTGGCGTAGCGGCGTGCTTTATCCGTGTCTTTCGGGATGTCTTTGCCCAGCAGATGGATTTCTGCGAGCTTGGCGTAAGCATCACTGCTGTTTTGTTTGGCGGCGGTTTCCAGCCATTGGATGGCTTTGTCGGGGTGGGTCGGGAGCAGGATTTCCGCAAGGGCGACTTGTGCAGGCGCGATGTTGTCACTTGCCGCGATGTACAGGTGTTGGGCGGCTTGCTCAAGGTCCGGTGCCACGCCTTGACCGAGCTTGTATTGCAATCCGAGTTGCCAATTGGCAGGCGTAAATCCTTGTTTGGCGGCAAGTTGGTAGAGCTGGTGTGATTGGGGATAATCGGGCGGCGAGGTGTATTGGCAATGCTGGCCTAAGAAATATAGGGCTTGGGGATTTTGCTGACGCGCGGCAAGTACGGCCCAATCGACGGCTTCTTCGTGTTGACCTGCGTCATGATAAGCACGCATCAGCTTGAGCTGAGCTTCGATAATGCCTGCTTCTGCCAATTCCCGATAGGAGGGAAGCAGGGTATTGAGCGGCATACCTTGTGCTTCTTGGATTTGAAGAAGGTTGTAGCTGGCGTAGGGATGACCGTCACGCGCCGCTTGCTGCATCAGACGTATGCCGGCTTCACGGTTGGCAGGTATGCCTTGTCCTTGCAGCAGGCAGCCTGCAAGATGGAATTCTGCTTCCGTATGTCCTTCGTCTGCCGCTTTTTGCAACAGTGGGACTGCTGCGGCAAAATCGGGCGGATTTTGGGTCATGAATGAGTGAGCTTCCCGGAATAGTGTATCGGCGGTTGTTGTATTCATTTTATTGTATATGTTTTGAATTTTATAAAACGGACGCTGTAAGTGTTTGCTTGAGAGTTGCAGTATTTTACCAGAAATTACCTGATTATTCATTCCGTTGTAATAAATTTTGTCGGGCAAATGCCTTAATGTAAATGCCGCCGGGCATTCTGTGCAAACCGGCGGCATTTTGCTGTCGTTTTATTTTTTCAACATTTTTGCCGCTTCGACGGCGTAATACGTCAGGATGCCGTCGGCACCGGCGCGTTTGAAGGCGAGCAGGCTTTCGAGTATGACTTTTTCGCCGTCCAGCCAGCCGTTTTGAATCGCTGCCTGAAGCATGGCGTATTCGCCGGAAACCTGGTAGGCGTAGGTCGGTACGCCGAACTCGTCTTTGACGCGGCGGACAACGTCAAGATAGGGCAGGCCGGGTTTGACCATCACCATATCCGCACCTTCCTGAATGTCGAGGGCGACTTCATGCAGGGCTTCGTCGGTATTGGCGGGGTCCATTTGGTAGGTTTTCTTGTCGGCTTTACCCAAATTGCCAGAACTGCCGACCGCATCGCGGAACGGGCCGTAAAATGCGGAAGCGTATTTGGCGGAATACGCCATGATGCGGGTGTGGATGTGTCCCGCGTCTTCTAGGGCTTCGCGGATGGCGAGGATGCGGCCGTCCATCATGTCGGACGGAGCGACGACTTGCGCGCCTGCGTCGGCATGGCACAAGGCTTGTTTCACCAAAACTTCGATGGTTTCGTCGTTGAGGACGTAGCCGTTTGCATCGGTCAGCCCGTCTTGCCCGTGAATGGTGTAGGGGTCGAGGGCAACGTCAGTCATGATGCCCAGCTCGGGGAATTTTTCGCGCAGGGTGCGTACGACGGTCGGCACGAGTCCTTCGGGGTTGTAGGCTTCTTCCGCCAAGTCGGTTTTATTTTGGGTAACGACGGGGAAGAGTGCCAGCATGGGGATGCCGAGTTTGAGGGTTTCTTCGGCGGTGAACAATAATTTGTCCAAACTTTGCCGTTTCACGCCGGGCATGGAGGGGACGGCTTCTTCTTGGTTGCTGCCTTCGAGTACGAAAACGGGGTAAATCAAATCGTCTGCGGTCAGGGTATGCTCGCGCATCAGGCGGCGGGAGAAGTCGTCTTTGCGCATTCGGCGCATACGGGTGGCGGAAACGTAACGCGGTGGGAAGTTCATAATCGTCCTTTGTCCTTCTGGAAACAGCTAAATCGGCAGGAGAAATGTTTTCAGACGACCTCTTTGCAAGCAGGGGTCGTCTGAAAATGGGTTTACGACAGTTTACGCCGTTTTGGGGGATTACTCAAAATTTGCTCAGAGTACCGAAAAATCAGTCTTTTACTTTTCTGATGGCTTTGACCGTTTTAGAAATCGAGTCGATTTTGTCGGGTTTGGGCTTATTGCGCTCTTCTTCACGCAAGCCTTGGGCATCCAGCGGCTCGATATTTTTCATGGCTTCGCGGTAGGCGGCAGGGCTGAGTTTTTCTTGGGTGATGCGCCATACTTTGCGTCCGCCGGTGCGCGTTTCCGATGCGGTCCACAAGCCGACTTTGTGGTAATAGAGCAAAACACTTTCGGCAAGGGTTTTCATGTCGGTATTGGGTTTGCCGCTGCCGATGCTGCGACCGATACGGTTGTTGCGTTGGTCAACCGCCTGGTCGGCGAGATAACGGCTGAAATAGTTGATTTTGCCTTCGCGGATTTTGATGTCGGCGAGGTAGGCGTTACCTGCTTTTTCAGCGATTACGTTGTCAAATTGGGAGGTAATGGCAGCTTGCCACAGGGCTTGACGCACGGCATTGACCTGCGTGCCTTTGCCATCCCCGTTGGCTGTATCGTCTAAGCCGCTGCGGTAGGCAAAGCGCGTGGCATTGCTGCTGATATTGAATGAGCCTGTGTCTTCCATGCCGATGGCTTGCGCCGCCACGGGGTGATTGAGGGCGAATTGGGTGATTTTGCTGCGCCGGGTTTGATCTTCTTCAAAGGTTGTCTGACAGCCGGAGAGCAAGATGGAAGCAAGTAGGATGTATTTAATATGTGTTTTAAGTTTCTGAGCCATAATATGAGTCGTGATGAAAATATTATTTTATTGATAATATACTGATTATATAACATATAATTACATATTGTAGCAAAATATTCTTCAGGCGGGCGCTTTATAGTGGATTAACTTTAAATCAGGACA
>NZ_KV794886.1:53619-76714 GCF_001808875.1 Neisseria sp. HMSC064E01 | reverse complement strand
GTACTGGTTTAAAGTTAATCCACTATATTAGGGCAAAAGGTCGTCTGAAACCGGCTTTAGGCGGGACGGTTTCAGACGACCTTTTCTTGTGTATGGCTGATTCAGCCTTGACGGGAAAAGTTTTCCGCAGCTAATGGCGCTCTCCCCAATAAAGCTGCAAAATCAGAATAATCGGCGCATGAGCCTTGTTTGAGCAGGGCAAAGCTGTCACGGCTGATGATGCCGTTGCTGAGGATGTTTGCCAACGGCAGCGCAGGGTCAATCAGGCGCAGGGGGATGGGCAGGATATGTTGCGGGGGTTTGTGGTGCAGGGTTTGGCGGAGGGTGATCAGGTATTCCGCCAAGGTCAGCGTTTGGCTGCCGGTCATATTGATGATGCTGTGGCCGGCGTCGGTTTGGACGGCCAGTTTTGCCAAACCTTCGGCAACATCGGCAAGATGTACGGGCTGTAAGTAAAAGCGTCCGCCTTCCGGCAGTGGAAGTAAAGGGAGGTGGGCTAGTTTGATGAACAGTTCGCAGCTGGTTCCCCCACGCCCGTAAACGACGGATGGTCTGGCTATGGCAATCGGGATGCTGCTTTGGGCGACGGCATTATCTCCACGTCCTTTACTGCCGACAAAGTTGATGGGTTGAGATGGGTCGGCACCCAGTGCGGATAGTTGCACCCAGCGTTTTATGCCTGCTGTTTTTGCCCATGCGGCGAGTTGTTTGGGCGTACGGTGGTGTACGGTTTCGAGTATTTCGGCATGACGGCTCATGATGCCGATGCAGTTGATAAGGACGTCTTGCCCCTCTAATAAACGGCGTGCGGCGGTTTCGTCAGGATGAAGAAAATCGAAGGCGCGGCGGTCGGGCGTGTAAACTTGGTGACCTTGTTCTTTTAAGATTTGGGCGGTACGGCTGCCGATGAAGCCGCTGCCTCCGAAAATGATGATGTTCATGGTTTTTCTTTATGGTGTTGCTGAGGTCGTCTGAAAATCTTTAAATCGGTTTCATCACCATCAGGAAGTAAATCACGATAGTGGCGCAAAAGGCGGGATAGCCCAGCAATTCCCAGCGTCTGGCATAACGCCAATAGGGTTCTGGAATGGTGTCTGCGTTTTCTTTATGCGCTTGTTCGGCAATCTTTGCCATACGGATTTGCAGCCAGACAACGGGCAGCCAGCAAATGCCTGCAAGGATGTATAAACCGATCGTCATCCATACCCAATTTTGTTCCAGCATGGTGGAAACGGTATAGCCGCGTTCGTACAGCATCCATAAACCGGACAAGGGTTGGAAAATGACGGCGGGGGTCGTAAACCACCAATCTGCTTTGATGACCCAATGCGATACGACCGACTGCGCGGCGACCGAACCGCTGCGGTTTGCCCAAAAGAGGTAAAACGCCGTACCAAAACCGGTACCGACCATTAAGGTAGCCGAGATGATGTGCAGGGTTTTAACGATTAAATAGGTGTTCATTTTTTATCTCCTACGGATTGATACAGGAAAAATAAAGTAGCCATAATCGGCAGGTTTTTTACCAAAGGCGCAAACGGGTGCGCCCACATTTCGGGCAGCCTGAAGGCAATAATCAGGCTGTATGCCGCGACGGTTATCAATTGCAGCAGCCATATTTCGGAACGGGCGCGAAAGCGGCTGAAGCATAAAAAGGCAAAACCGATGTCCAGCAGTGAAGCGGCGATTAATGTCGGCCATTGCAGCGGATTGGGAATACCGACCGAATGCAGCAAATCCAATGACATTTCAGGCATGAAAAACAGAGGTTGGGTACCGCTCCAGAGCCATAGCAGCCCCATCGAGTAAGACAGGTAAGCAGGGAGATTGCGTGTAGTGTTGGCGGACATATTGGTTTCCTAATTTCATTTTGGTTTGTTTATATATTTAGCCTGTAATTTCTAAAATTTCTGTCAAAAGAGAAATATAAAGGTAAAAAAATTAGGCAGGTTCCCGAATATCGTCTTCCCCAGGAGGATTAGGCAGACTTAAAAGACCGACAATCAAAGAATAAGTACCGCCTATTACCACGCCGGCTAGGAGGCTGGTGATAAAATCCGCACCAAACAATAAAAGATATAGGCAACTGCATAATGATCCGGTTATGATTGCCCGGATAAGGCCGCGTAAGTCTCTGTATGTAGACGTCAAGCTTAAAATCAAACCGCAAATTAGGGCAGGTGCGGTAAAGAATAAAGCATAGTAGCCGAGACTAAACGCAAAAAATAGCGTAGATGCAGCATAAACGACGATGACTCTCCCTCTCGGATAGTCAAAATAATCTTCTGTTGAATGCGACATAACACACCTATGATTGCGTAAGAGAAACCGGGTTGGGTATATTAAAAACCCATTTGATTGGCATCATCGGAAAAATTTTTGTATTCCGGCGCCTATTTTTAAAATTTTCACCATGGTTGAAGTAGAAAGTTTCAACATTTCATTTGCCCACATGGTAAGCGTATTGATGAAATCATGGGTTTGTCGGATTCGCTGTTTGGCGGTTTCGTTTTCCTGACTAAATTCAGGGCTGTCGATCAGGCTTTGCAAAAATTGCCGCGTCGGTTCGATTTCACGCTGCATACGCATTTCTGCGATGGTGCGGAACAAAGTCCAGACGTCGTCTGAAGTTTCAAAATGATCGCGCCTGTCGCCCAAAATATGCACGGTATGCACCAGTCTCAAGTTTTGCAGCTCTTTGATGCTGTTGCTGACATTGGAGCGCGCTACGCCAAGCGTTTCGGTAATTTCTTCGGCATTCATCGGTCTGCCTAAAATATAGAGCAGGGCATGGATTTGCGCAACGGTACGGTTGACGCCCCATTTGGTGCCCATTTCGCCCCAGTGGAGGATGAATTTTTCAGTAGTCGGATTCAGTTTCATAGTGAGGGTATTTTATTTTTGTCTTTTATTTCTGTCAATACAGAAATAAAAGATTTTTTGAAAATAACAAAAACAGGCGGACCGAATATTGCCCGCTATTCAGTCCGCCTGTTTGGAAAGGCAGATTATTTTTTTGACTGTTGTTTGTAGTATTCCAGCAGTTGCTTCGCTTGCAATAAAGGCAGTCCGAAATGCTCGTTGATGTTTTTGAGGTCTGTTGTTTCTTTTCCGGTCAGATTTTGCTTAAGCCATTTCAGATTGTCCGGATTGTTTTTGATTTTTTCAAAATACGCCTGCTTACGCTTCCAATTACGCGACCACACCAGTAGCATGGTGAAAATACATAGAACGATTAAGAAAATATTCGTGAAAGCCATCATATTCATCGTCGTCTCCGCTTGCTTGGAAGTATGGGGATTATAAGCGAATCAATCGGTTGCGGATATATTGTGGAGCGTGGAAGGTGTGGTTTCGGGTTAGGTTTTGATGGGACAGCCTATTTCCGTATTGCGATTCGTCATTTCAATATAGTTTTTGCCGTAGCTAAAATCCGTTGTGTGAATAGGGTCGTCTGAATTTGGAAAACAAGATGATTGGGTGTTTGGCGTTCGGATTTCTGTTTGCGTCGTACAGTTAAATCATTAATAAAATAATGTGTTGTGTTAAAATCATGCTGAGTTGCTAATATGGGTTTGAAAGTATATCGCGTTGTTGGTAAACCATTTGAGAATGCGGCTCCGTACTTTCAGACGACCCCAAAATACCGAATTTAAAATATCTATGTCCGTCAATCATTACGAAAATTTCCCCGTCGGCTCGCTTGTCATGCCGCGTCGTCTGCGCAAACCTACTCATGCCGTTTACGCTTTTGCGCGTACTGCGGACGACCTCGCCGATGAAGGCAATGCCGAGGCTGATGAACGCTTGCGCGCTTTGGACGAACTCAAGTCCGAACTCGACCGCATACAGCGTGGCGAAACGCCGCTGACCCCGCTAATGCAACGTTTGCAACGCGAAGCCATCGAACCGTTCAAGCTGCCGCTGCAGCCGTTTTACGATCTTTTGTCCGCATTTAGTCAGGATGTTGTTAAAACCCGCTATCAGGATTTTGGCGACCTGATCGACTATTGCCGCCGTTCCGCCAACCCAATCGGACGCATTATGCTGCACCTTTACGGACAGACCGACGAAGTCAGCATCGCCCAAAGCGACGGCATCTGTACCGCGTTGCAACTCATCAACTTTTGGCAGGACGTTGCCGTCGATTGGCAGAAAGGCCGCGTCTATATCCCACAGGACGACTTGGAAAAATTCAAAGTAAGCGAAGCGCAAATTGCAGAAGGCAAAGCGGATTTCGCGTTTCAAAGACTGATGTCGTATGAATGCAACCGCGCATTTCAAATGCTCAAAGGCGGTTCGCCCTTGGGTAAAACGCTGAAAGGACGTTTGGGGTTTGAATTGCGGATGATTATTGTCGGCGGACAACTGATTTTGCAGAAACTGGACGGCAGCAAATACGATGTATTTACGCAGCGCCCTGTTTTGGATAAGAAAGATTGGCTGATTATTCTGAAACGGGCATTCTTGAAGAAATAAACCGACCGGTGCAAAAGGTCGTCTGAAAACGCAGCTTGAAGGCTCAAGGCTGTTTTCAGACGACCTTTTTCATGACTGCCCGTTGCACCCCGAATATCGATACCAATACCAACGTAAATCCCAGCAGCGATTTTGCGTCCATTCCTTGCCCTAAAAACAGCCAGCCCAAGACAAATGCCGAGACGGGGCTGAGCAATCCCAGCGACGAAACCGCAGCAGGCGAAAGTTTCGCAATTCCTCTGAAAAACAGCACATAAGCCAACACGGCGCCAAACAGGCACAAATACAGATAGCCGCCGATATTGGCAGGACCTAACGATTCAAGCGGCGGTTCGGTCAGTAGGGCAACGGGCAGTAAAAACAAGCCGCCGATAAAAAGCTGCCAGCCGGTAAACGCCAACACGGGCAGCGAAGTGCGGCGGTGTTTCGACAAATACACGCCCAACGCCATCGCCGCCGCGCCCGCCAATGCCGCCAAAATCCCCGTACCGTCATAGCGCGTCTGCGGCGACAATACCAAGAGCGCAATCCCCAAAACCCCTGCCGCCGACCAAGCCCAAGCCGCTTTGGGCGGCATGGTTTTGCCGATTAACCAAGTGAACACCAGCACCATCAGCGTCTGCGTCGAACTCAATACCGCCGCCAGTCCGCCCGGCAAGCGATACGCCGCCACAAACAGCATAGCTTGAAAAAAGCCGATGTTCAAAAAACCGAGCAAGACAACGGTCACCCATTCATCGCGTTTGGGTATCCGCCGCGTCCACGCCAACAGCAAAAGCCCGGCGGGCAACACGCGAAAAAGCGCGGCGGTAAACGGCCTGTCCGGCGGCAGAAATTCGGTGGTCACGAGATAGGTGCTGCCCCAAATCAGCGGGGCGAGTGCGGTAGTCAGGATGGTGGCGGTACGGCTGGGCATTTTGATTCTCGTAGGAATGCAGCTTTTCAGATTGACTATGCAGTAGGTCGTCTGAAAAAAGGGAATGGGGTGTGATGGGGCAACAGCAGCCTGCAATTTGTTTTTGAATGTGCAGACTGCTTTTTATATTTTAGGTAGCCTCTGTCGTTGTTTGATCGATTTCAGATTGTCTTGCCAGGTTAAACCAGCCCTGCTTTCTCCAATCCCATCAGACTATCCATGCTGCCTGCCGGGGTGGCAAAAGCCACGTTCAGGCGGTTCCAGACGTTGATGGTGTTGATGACGTGGGTCAACGCTACCAGTTCTTCTTCATCAAAATGAGCACGTATTGCTGCGTAGTCCGCATCGTGAATACCCCGTTCGGAGATGCGGGTCAGGTTTTCCGCCCATTGCAGCGCGGCCCGTTCTTTTTCGGTAAACAGGGTGGATTCGTGCCAAACGGCCAAATGGTGCAGGCGCAGTTCTCGCTCGCCATGCAGCTTGGCTTCTTTAACGTGCATATCGACACAAAAAGCGCAGCCATTGATTTGCGAAACACGAAGTTTCACCAAATCTTTCAAGGTATTATTCAGCGTGAGGCTGGCTTCCAAAGCCAGCAGTGCCTTATAGCTGTCAAGGGCATATTGGGAATAGTGTAAGCGCATAAGTCCTCCAAATAAATGAATAAGCGGGTGGGAAATTTGGCCTATCGGAAACCTTCTCTTCTTCATTCAAGTGCAGGCTGCCATCGGTCAAAACTCTTAATTTTGCCAACTGGTGAATGTCTGTGTGGCTGATTTTCAGGCGTTTATTCGATCCAATCAACGATATCTTCTATCGTCTGCCGCGTTTTAGCGCGCTTGGGTTCGCCTGTGCGATAGCCAAACGCCGCCATGACGCTGACGCGGTATTCATCAAGATTGATTAAACCTTTTTCCGACAGCAGTTTTTCCACATTGTCTTTTTGAAAGCCTTCCATCGGCGTGGAATCGATGCCGACCAGCGCAGCGGCAGTCATCATGTTCGCTAACGCAATATAGGTTTGCTTGGACGCCCAGTCGTTAAATGCGCGCGGATTATCAGCAATGGCAAAATCGGTTTCGGCAAACTGGTTAAAAAAACCTTGCATCATTTCAACGGTTTCAGCCGGCATCCCATGCACACCGCCCCAGATTTTTTCCTGATAACCCGTCTGCATGGCAGCCTGCGTCCGCGCCAGTAGAATCACAAAATGGCTGCAATCCATAATTTTTTCCGCCGCGCCCCATGCGATGTCGCGCAACTCTTCGCGCAGAGTACCGTTTTGCACCACTAAAAACCGCCAAGGTTCCAGCCCGAACGAGCTGGGCGACAGGCGTGCGGTTTCCAGAATATAAGCAAAATCATCGGCAGGGATTTTTTTCGCCGCATCATAACTTTTGCAGGCGTGGCGGAAACGGAAGGCATTTAAAACGGTTTGTTTATCGGCAAACATGGTTTTCTCCAGTTGATTTATCTTGATTTCAAGTTAAATATAAATAGAAATTAGCTTGAAGTCAAGATAAAATAATCACCATTGAAAACCGAACGGAGCATTCTATGACCGAACACCTTGATGCAGCCGCCCGCGCCGTTGCCCAATGGAAGCAGGAACTACCAGAATTGGAAGCAGAGAACATGTTGTTAATAGGTCGTCTGAAACGCGCCGCTGCTTTAATCGCACGCGAATTGGAAAAAGTTTACGGAGAATACGGTTTAACCGAAGGCTCGTTCGACGTGCTTGCCACCCTGCGCCGCAGCGGCGCGCCTTATACGTTGACCCCAACTGAGTTGTTCTCTTCGCTGATGGTAACATCAGGTACCATGACCACGCGCCTGAAAAACTTGGAAAACCAAGGCTTAATCGACCGCCTGCCCAATCCGGACGACGCGCGAAGTATGCTGGTGCGTTTGACCGATAAAGGCAAAGAATTGATTGAGAAAGCTTTGTTTCCGCATGTGGAGAACGAAAAGCTGCTGATGAAAAAATTAGATTTAAAAACCAAAACATCGCTTCAATACGGACTGGAGGAATGGCTGGATATTTTGGAAGGGAATAAGTGAAAGGTCGTCTGAAAACGCGACACGCCGTTTTCAGACGACCTCAGTTTATTGTGCAGACTTTTTCTTGTCCAGCCGCTTCAATTGCTTGGCGGCATATTTATTGCCAGCCTCAGCGGCACGGCGGTAGTAGCGGGCGGCTTTTTTCAGACGACCGGCATCTTCATAGAGGATACCGAGGTTGGATAATGCCATGATGCAGCCCGCGCGGGCGGCGAGTTTGTACCATTTTTTTGCCTGGTGTGTGTTGCGGCGCATGCCGTTGCCCTTGTAGTAGAGGAAGCCTATGTTGTTGCAGGCGGCTTCATCTGCTTGTAAGGCGGCGCGGGCGTACCATTTGTAGGCTTTGGTGTAGTTTCGGGGCAGACCGAGGCCTTCATCGTATAGGTAGCCGAGGGCGCGTTGAGCTTCGGCGCAACCCGCTTTGGCTGCTTTGCGGTAGAGCTGACAGGCCTTCTGAATGTCTTTTTTGCAGCCGAGGCCGCGCTCGTGCAGCAAGCCGAGGCGGTAGGTCGCATAGGCTATATCAGGGTTTGTAATACTGTGTTGCTTAAAGGCGCGTGTATACCATTTGCGGGCGCGGCGGTAGTCGGGCTTTTCTGCAAATTCGTACAGGCGGCCGAGGGATTCCTTTGCTTTTGGGTGACCGAGTTTGGCGGCACGGCGGTAATATTTTTCGGCTTTGGTGAGGTTTGGTTTGGCGCCTTCGCCGTACTGGCAGGCATTGCCGAGACCGAACCAGCCGTCGGGACAGCCTTTTTGGGCGAGTTTGCGGTAGGCGGCGTAGGCTTCGTCAGAACAGACATAACTGAGGCATTCGAGCAGGGCGGCGCGGTAGAGGGATTTAGGATTCATGGTTTCTGCCTTTCTGGTGGTTTCAGACGACCTCTGTGTGGAACCGTTTACAAAATGAATTTGGCGTGTAGTCCGCTTTTTGAATGGCTTTTCGGAAGTTTTACCGCCAGCGGTTGGGCGTGCTGCGGTTGATGCGTATGGGTGGTCAGTAAGGTTTTGATTTTTGTGTTTTTGATTTTCAGACGACCTTTGGGGTCGTCTGAAAACTTGTCGGAACAGGTTTGAACAGATGATAAACCAAGCGGCGGTCTGACAACGTGGAACGATGGTTCGGGTAGTGTGTCTGTATTTGCCAATTTATCTTATTTTCGTGTTTTGATAAATGATTTAAACTGTGCAGTATGGATTTTTTGAGGGAAACGAGATGAAAAAATTGCCGAAAAAATACGCGGGCGTATTGTTTTCTTTTTACGCTTCGGCGGTGATGGTGCTGATTGTGAGTGCAGTGCTGGTGGCACTGAATACCGGTATCGATGCGGGTTACCCGCTGCGTTTGTTGAAATCGTATCTGATTACTTGGCCGGTGGCATTCGCCAGCCTGCTCGGGGTGCGACCATTGGTGGTGAAATGGGTGGCGGCTTCGGTAGCGGATTGAGGTCGTCTGAAAGCATCAAAAGCAGCCTGCACTTTGGTTTTTAAAGGTGCAGGCTGCTTTTTTGTATCCATTACGTCATGGCGCTATTGCAACACCCATTCATAGAAAAACACAGTTTGATTGTAACGTTTCAAACATTTCCCCTATAATCCGCCTGTTTTCAATTTTCACATGCAAAGAAAGGAGCCGCCATGACACGCAATACTTCAATCCGCTCAATCACATTCTTTGCAGCCCAAGCGTCGGTCTGATTTTCGGACAACGCGTTCCCGCATTTCCCTATCGCCCGCTTCGGGCTGCTTTCCCATCAATCGGACAGAGGTCGTCTGAAAATGTCAGACGGCAGTTGGTATATTTTCAAACCGGACATCTTTTTCGTTTTGTCGGTTTGGACTCGTTTTGCCATCTGTCCGTTTTAAAGAAAGCATACACATGGGCAATTATCAAAATCCCCATCATATTCATATCATCGCTGATTCAGAAACCTGGATTGAAGGCAACGCCGTCGCTCAACTCGAAACCACCGCCAAGCTGCCGCACATGTTGCGCGTAGCCGGTATGCCTGATTTGCATGCGGGGCGCGGTTATCCCGTCGGCGCAGCGTTTTTCAGCGAACACCATTTTTACCCCGCGCTCATCGGCAACGACATCGGCTGCGGCATGGCGTTTTGGCAAGCGGATTTGTCCGCCGCCAGGCTCAAACCCGCCAAACTTGCCAAGCAGCTTGGCAACATCGATACGCCTTTGAGCCAAGACGAACAAGAAGCCTTGCTTGGGGAATCCGCATCCGATTATCCGTTTTCAGACGACCTCGCAGTCGGCACCATCGGCGGCGGCAATCATTTTGCCGAATTGCAAACCGTTGAAACCGTTTACCGCGACGATTTGCTTCCCGCTGCCTTTGATTCAAACCGTTTGCAATTATTGGTACACAGCGGTTCGCGCGGACTGGGTCAGCAGATTTTGCAACGCCACATCGAAGCCTACGGCCATCGAGGTTTGGCGGAAGGCAGCGAGGCTGCGGCGGACTATCTTGCCGAACATCAGGCAGCCCTTGAGTTTGCCCGTTTAAACCGCCGTCTGATTGCCGCCAGAATGCTCGACCGCTGGCGCACGGAAGGCGATTGCCTGCTCGACGTGCATCACAATTTCCTCGAACAAACCGAAATCGCGGGGCAAACCGGCTGGCTGCACCGAAAAGGCGCAACGCCCGCCGATAAAGGTCTGGTCATGATACCCGGCTCGCGCGGCGATTACAGCTATCTGGTTCTGCCGACCCAAGATTGTCAGATTTCGCTGAACACATTGGCACACGGCGCAGGACGGAAATGGCAGCGCGGCGAATGCAAAGGCCGCCTGTCGCACAAATATTCCGCCGACAGCCTGCGCCAAACCGCATTCGGCAGCGTGGTCGTTTGTCAGGATAAGGCTTTGATTTTTGAAGAGGCTCCGCAGGCTTATAAAGACATAGACAGCGTCATTTCAGCCATGAAAAACGCAGGTCTGATTGAATTGGTCGCTTGGTTCAAACCCGTTTTAACTTACAAAACCAGCGGCGGATGCGGAGAATAAATATGAAGCAAAATTTACAAACGATTTATCTGCAAATTTCCACTGCACAAGGGCCTGCCGAATGCCGCATCTTTGCCCGTTTCGTATTGGGCAGGCTGCTTGCCGAGGCGAAGGCGGAAGGTGTCGAGGTGGAAATCATCTCCGAAACTGTGGATAAGCACGGCATTATGTCGGCGGTGCTTAAATTGGACGGCAAGCATGCCGAAACTTTGGCACAGCGTTGGCAAGGGTCGCTCCAATGGATATGCACCAGCCCCGTCCGTCCGAAACATCCGCGCAAAAACTGGTATATCGGCGTTTTCCGTATGCCTGATATGCCTGAAATGCCGTCTGAAAGCGAAATCGAGTTTCAAACTTGCCGTTCGGGCGGTAAAGGCGGGCAGCACGTCAATAAAACTGAAAGTGCCGTCCGTGCCACTCATAAAGCAAGCGGTATTTCCGTACGGGTCGAAAGCGAACGCAGTCAGCATGCCAACAAAAAATTGGCTTTGACCCTGCTGGCGCAAAAGCTGGCGGAACATCATGCCGGACAGACCGACGATTACGCCCGCGCACAGCACAGCCAGCTTTATCAGGTGGAACGTGGCAACCCGAAACGGACGTTTGTCGGAACGGAATTTAAGGAGAAGTCGAATTTTAAACGTTGAGCTGAGACAGCCGCTTTGGCAATGTCGTCATCCCCCGTGTTTTTAATATACGGGAAAAGGTCGTCTGAAAACCTGAATTTGGGTTTTCAGACGACCTTTTGTCTGGCTATCAACGTCCGGTCAATAAGAATCCGGAATGTGTTTGAAATACAGCATGACCAGATACCAAAACAGCGTCGCTGCGGCTGCACCGAGCAGCACCCATGCGCTGATTTTGGCGACATCGCGCAGGGCGCGTTTTTGCTTGCGGCTGAAGAGGCGGTTGATGATCAGCGCGGCAAGTGCGAAAAAGAAAAAAATACGGAAAAGTCTGCCTATCATATCGGGAAGCGGGGGAGGTCGTCTGAAAATGTATGGTTCGGGCGCGGCAGCATGGGGACGGATGTTTCAGCGCGTCGGGCTGCTTGTCCGACCGTGTCAAAAAGTCATGCCGTTTGCTATATAATAACGCTTTTCGCCGCATTTGTTGGGATAGGATATGAGTCAAAGTGCCTCGGTGGGCATTGTAACGCCCCAAAAAATTCCGTTTGAGATGCCGCTGGTTTTGGAAAACGGTAAAACTTTGCCGCGTTTCGATCTGATGATTGAAACCTACGGCGAGCTGAATGCCGAAAAAAACAATGCGGTTTTAATCTGCCATGCGCTGTCGGGCAACCATCATGTTGCGGGCAGACATTCGGCGGAGGATAAATATGCGGGCTGGTGGGACAATATGGTCGGACCCGGCAAACCGATTGATACGGAACGTTTTTTCGTGGTCGGTTTGAATAATTTGGGCGGCTGCGACGGCAGCAGCGGGCCTTTGTCGATCAATCCTGAAACGGGCAGGGAATACGGCGCGGATTTTCCGGTGGTTACGGTGAAGGACTGGGTAAAATCCCAAGTCGCGCTTGCCGACTATCTCGGCATCGAACAATGGGCGGCGATTGTCGGCGGCAGCTTGGGCGGTATGCAGGCTTTGCAGTGGACGATTTCCTATCCCGAGCGCGTGCGCCATGCCTTGGTGATTGCATCTGCGCCGAAACTGTCCACGCAAAATATCGCGTTCAACGATGTAGCACGTCAGGCGATTTTGACCGACCCCGATTTTAACGAAGGACATTACCGCAGCCACAATACCGTTCCCGCACGGGGCTTACGGATTGCCCGTATGATGGGGCACATCACTTATCTTGCCGAAGACGGTTTGGGCAAAAAATTCGGACGCGATTTGCGCTCCAACGGTTATCAATACGGCTACGGCGTTGAATTTGAAGTGGAATCCTATCTGCGTTATCAGGGCGACAAATTCGTCGGACGGTTCGACGCCAACACTTACCTGCTTATGACCAAAGCTTTGGACTATTTCGATCCAGCGGCGGATTTTGGCGACAGCCTGACCCGCGCCCTGCAAAATGTGAAAGCGAAATTTTTCGTCGCCAGCTTCAGCACCGACTGGCGTTTCTCGCCCGCGCGTTCCAAAGAGCTGGTCAAAGCGCTGATTGCCGCGCACAAGCCGGTGCAGTATATCGAAGTCAAATCCAACCACGGCCATGACGCCTTTTTGATGGAAGACGAGGCCTATATGCGCGCCGTAGCGGTTTATATGAACAATGTTGACAAGGATTGCCGATCATGAATTTGCGCGACGATTTGCAGTTGATTTACGACTGGATTCCCGAAGGCAGCCGCGTCTTGGACTTGGGCTGCGGCGACGGCGAATTGCTGGCGGCTTTGGTGGAACACAAAAAATGCAGCGGCTACGGCATCGAAATCGACACCGACAGCGTCATCGCCGCCATGTCGCGCGGCGTGAACGTTATTCAAGCCGATTTGGAGCAGGGTTTGGCAGAATTTGGCGACCAGACGTTTGACGTTATCGTCTTGAGCCAAACCATCCAAGCCATGCAAAACACCGAAAAAATCCTGCGCTGCCTCATGCGCGTGGCGAAACAGGCGATTGTCAGCTTCCCGAATTTCGGCTACTGGCGCAACCGCTTCCAAATCGCTATCGGCGGGCATATGCCGGTTTCCGAGCGTATGCCCTACCATTGGTACGACACGCCGAATATCCATTGGTGTACGCTCAAAGACTTTGATTTATTGTGCGCCAAAAACAAAATCCGCGTCCTCGAGCGCGCGGTCATGACGGGCAACAAACAGGTCAAACATTTCCCCAACCTGTTGGGCAGCTTGGCGTTTTACCGCGTCGGGTAAGATGGATTGAGCACCTTGCTGGCAATAACAAGGTTCTTGAGTTCTATGAATAACAGGTCGTCTGAAAAATGAAATGGCAGATTTTCAGACGACCTCTTTATGTTGAAAATAAAATAATGAAAAATGAAACGTCATCACTTCTCTTATGGCTTACTGCAATCATGCTGACTGCGTGTTCTCCAAGCAAAGAAGATAAAACAAAAGAAGTCGGCGCATCCGCTGTTCCATCCTCCGCGTCATCAGCTTCTTCCCAACCCGATTTGAATCCAATCGCGTCCAACTCTAATAGCGTCAAGCAAGTAGAAAGCGCACCTTCTTCAAACTGCACCAACCTGCATCAGATTGGCGGCATTGATGATTTTGTCCGTCAGATTGCCGAAAATATCGATTCCAGTTGTTTGTTTGAACGCAGCCCTAAAGAA
This sequence comes from Neisseria sp. HMSC064E01, assembly GCF_001808875.1. NCBI lineage: Bacteria > Pseudomonadati > Pseudomonadota > Betaproteobacteria > Neisseriales > Neisseriaceae > Neisseria > Neisseria sp. HMSC064E01. The sequence goes on along the minus strand of NZ_KV794886.1, from coordinate 62,974 downwards.
TTAGCGGCGATTTGGGGCATTCCCGGCGGAGACAATCCGCTGGAGCAGGCACTGTTCCCTGATATTGATCCGAATGATCCTAAAAACGTTGATAAAGTGATAGAGGCTATTGATCAGATGGGAAAAGGGGAGCGGAGCTATAATCAGCAGGCGGTTGAACCGGTGGTACAAGAAATGAAAGCACTCAGGCGTCGGGATACTTTGGTTTTATCAACAGGCAAACAGACAAGCCAAGGTTCGGATCAGCCACTGAGGGTAACGCACAATTTCGACATAGAAGGAACGCCGGAATATCTTAAGAAACACGGCGGCGGGTTTGGCGGTAGTTTTCAAAACATCAGCCAGTTGCCCGAATATTTGAAAGCGCGCGGGAAGATTTTTGAGGTGCAACGGGTATTCCGCTTATTCAACCGCGACCGCAGCCCTGATAAGCCTTATCTGGAAATCGTGTTCGACGAAAGTGGAAAAATTGTTTCGATTACCGTATATGAAAATGTTTCCAATCCGGCAAGCGAGATTCATTTGATGTAATGGGTTTGGAGCACAAACGGAGAGGGGGAAAATCTGGACTTATTGAGCGTTCGTTGTGAATTTGATGCGATAAGCAGTTTGAATCGAAAAGGTCGTCTGAAACCTGAATCGGGTTTCAGACGACCTTTTGTTGATGTGTTCGAGCTTAACCAAATGCTTAACGGCTGTCTTTCCATTGGTAATATTTCGAGCCGAGGAAGGAGCCGAGTTTGCGCAGGAAAGGTTGGGTAATGATGCTGGGGTGTTTGAGTTTTTCAAATGGTTTCAGACGACCATCGTCGCCCATGATGGCTTCGGCGATGGCAAGGCCTGCTATGCCGGTAATTGCCATGCCGTGTCCCGAGTAGCCTTGGGCATAGTAAACATTGGGCGCGAGTCTGCCGAAGTGGGGGGCGAGGTTGGCGGTGATGTCGCATTCGCCGCCCCATGAATGTTCGATTTTGACATCGGCAAGCTGAGGGAAGACTTTGAGCATGTCTTGGCGGACAAGCTCGGTCATGCGGTCGGGATTGTCGATGAACTCGTTGTCTTTGCCGCCGAAGAGCAGGCGGCCGTCGGCACTGAGGCGGTAGTAGTCGAGGACGTGTCGGTTGTCGCAGACAGCCATGTTGTTGCGGATGAGTTCTTTGGCGCGTTCGCCCAGCGGTTCGGTGGCGATGATGAAGGTGCTGACGGCGATGGCTTTTTTTTCCAACGGCTTGAATTTTTGATGCAAACCCGCGTAGGTGTTGACGGCATACACGAGGTTTTGGCATTCGATGCTGCCGTCCGGGGTATGGACGAGCCAGCCGCCTTGATAGGGTTCGATACGGGTCATCGGGGACTGTTCGAAAATCTGCGCGCCTGCTTCGGCAGCGGCGCGGGCGATGCCCAGGGTGTAGTTGAGCGGATGGAGGTGGCCGGAATGAGGATCGAACTGTGCGCCCAAGTACATATCGCTGGCAAGTTGTTGCTTGAGCGTGGCTTTATCCCAGAGTTGGTAATGGGTAGCGCCGTAATGTTGTCGGGCGTGTTCATGCCATTGTTGCAATTCTTCCCAATGCTGCGGGCGGATGGCGACGGTGGCGTAGCCGCGCTGCCAGTCGCAAGCGATTTGGTGTTTTTTAACCCGTTCGTCAACGAGTTCGACGGCTTGCAGGGATTGCTGCCAAAACCAGCGGGCTTGTTCCAGGCCGACTTGCTTTTCGATTTCTTCCATACCGCAGGCGTAATCGCTGATGACTTGCCCGCCGCTGCGCCCTGATGCGCCGAAGCCGATACGGGCGGCTTCGAGTACGGTAACTTCGCGTCCGTTTTCGGCAAGGGGAAGGGCTGTGCAAAGTCCTGTCAATCCTCCGCCGATGACGCAGGTCTCGGTTTTCAGACGACCTTCAAGCTTGGGATAAGCGGCGTGGGGATTGATGGTGCTGAAATAATAGGAGGGAAGGTATTCTTTGAAATTGGGATGAATCATGGGGTAATGCTTTGTGTGGTTTCAGACGACCTTTGGAGAGTAGTTGAGGGTCGTCTGAAAAGTTGTCAAACAGGTTGTGTGAAGAAAACAGGCTGACCTTGCATTGATGCGGTCAGCCTGTCTGATTGGGTCAATTCGCTTTTTCTGCGGCGAGCTTTTCCTGACGGTAGGCTTCGGCTGCTTCCCGATCGCGTTTGGTTGCTTGGCGCATCATCCAGTAATTGATGACGATGACCAGCGTACCGATGATGCCGATGAGAATGGTTGCCAACACGTTCATCTGCGGGTCGAGACCCAGCTTGATTTTGGAGAAAATCACCTGCGGCAATGTAGAAGAACCGGGGCCGGACAGGAAGGAGGTAATCACCAAATCATCCAGCGACAGGGTAATGCCGAGCAGAAAACCTGAAGCGATGGCAGGGGCAATCAAGGGCAGGGTGATGACGAAAAAGATTTTCAGCGGACGCGCACCCAAGTCCATTGCTGCCTCTTCGAGCGATTGGTCAAGCTCCACCAGACGCGAACGGATGACGACGGTAATGTATGCCATACAAAGCGTCGTATGTCCGAGAAAAATGGTGAAGAAACCGCGGTCGAAGTACAGTCTTTGTAGCAATTCGCTGCCTTGCAGGAACATTTGCACCTGAATAATCAGGAGCAGCATGGACAGACCGGTAATCACGTCAGGCATAACCATAGGCGCGGAAATCATACCGGCGAACAAGGTGCTGCCACGGAAGCGTTTGATGCGCGCCATCGCGTAGCCTGCCAGCGTACCCAAAACGACAGCTGCAAGCGAAGAAACAGCGGCAATGCGCAGCGACAGCCACGCAGCTTCCAAGATGGTGTCGTTTTCCAGCAATGCGCCGTACCACTTGGTCGAAAAGCCACCCCAAACGGTAACCAGCTTGGATTCGTTAAACGAATAGATGACCAAAACGACCAGCGGAATATACAGAAACGCCAGCGACAGCATCAGCATCAGTTTCAGGAACCAAGATAATCGGGATTTTTGCATTATTTGGCTCCTTCTTCCAATTCGCGGTTTTCATAATGCTGGAACAGTGCAATCGGCACGACCAGCAGTGCGACCATGACGACGGCGACGGCGGAAGCCAGCGGCCAGTTGTTTTGGTCGAAGAATGCCTGCCACAATACTTTACCGATCATCAGGTTTTCCGAACCGCCGACCAGCTCGGGAATCACAAATTCACCGACTGCGGGAACAAAAACCAGCATGGAGCCTGCGATGATGCCGGTTTTGGACAGGGGCAGGGTAATGGTGAAGAACGATTTGACTGGTCCTGCACCCAAATCAGAAGCAGCTTCGAGCAGGCGGTTGTCGAGTTTCACCAGTTGCGTATAAAGTGGCAGAATCATAAACGGCAGATAGGCATAAACCATAACCAAGTTCAGCGAGAACGCGTTGTAGAACAGGTCTAAAGGTTCTTCGATAATCTGCATTTTGAGCAGGAAATTGTTGATGATGCCGTTGTGTCCCAGTAGCCCCATCCATGCATAGACGCGCAGCAGGAAAGAAGTCCAGAAGGGCAGCATGATCGCAAGTAGCAGACCGTTGCGCATGGCTGGATTGGCGCGCGAAATCGCATAGGCGGTCGGATAACCGATCAACAGACAAATGATGGTCGTCGTCAGCGCAGTCTTAATCGAAGACCAGTAGGTCATCAGGTAGATATTGCTGTTTTCGCTGTCGCCGAACGGATTCAGGGTATTCCAAAAATTCTGGAAAATATCGGCATAGTTTTGATAACTGATGGCGATGTTCAGACGACCTAAATCTTCATCGACGCTGGTCAACGGTGTAAACGGCGGAATGGCGATTTCTTGTTCGGCAAAGCTGATTTTCAGTACGATGGCGAACGGAATCAGAAACAGCACCAAAAGCCAAATATACGGCACGGCGATAACCGCGCGCTGACCCGGGCGGCGGAACAGTTTGTTTTTCAGTTTTTTAAGGTTCATCTCATTCCCCTTAAATTAACGGAACAACGGAGTCGGTTGGTTTTCCGGCCAGCTGATATAGACGGTTTCGTCCCAAGTCGGCGGCGTGATGTTGCGGACATACCAATAAGGTGCGGGAACTTGGCTTTTGACGACGCGGCCGTTGGCGAGTTTGATGTGGTAGATGGCGAAGCTGCCCAAGTAGGCGATTTCTTCCACTGTGCCTTTTGCCCAGTTGAAGCTGCCCAAGTGGTCGGGTTTTTCTTTGTACAAATCAATGTCTTCAGGGCGGATGCTGACCCAAATGTCTTGTTCGCTCGGGCCGCCCAGACCGTGGTCGATGCGGACGTGGTTTTCCAAGCCTTCGCATTCGATGACGGCATAATCGGCATGGTCGTCAATCACGACGCCGCCAAAAATATTGGTCTCGCCGATGAATTCGGCGGTAAAGCGGCTGTTGGGGTAGTCGTACACGTCGCTGGGCGTACCGACCTGTTGCAACTGACCGTCAGACATAATGGCGATGCGGGTCGCCATCGTCATCGCCTCTTCTTGGTCGTGCGTTACCATGATGCAGGTTACGCCGACTTGTTCGAGCGTATTGACCAATTCGAGCTGGGTTTGTTGGCGCAGTTTTTTGTCCAACGCGCCGAGAGGTTCGTCAAGCAGCAGGATTTTCGGACGTTTTGCCAAGCTGCGTGCCAAAGCGATACGCTGTTGCTGACCGCCGGATAATTGATGCGGTTTGCGCTTGGCGTATTTGGTCATCTGAACCAGACGCAGCATTTCTTCCACGCGCGCAGCGATTTCATCTTTGGGCATTTTGTCTTGTTTCAGACCGAAGGCAATGTTCTGTTCCACAGTCATGTGCGGGAACAGGGCATAGCTTTGAAACATCATATTGATAGGGCGCTCGTAGGGGGCAAGTTTGGTAATGTCTTGACCGTCCAGAATGATTTTGCCCTGATTAGGGCTTTCCATGCCCGCCAGCATACGCAGCAGCGTGGATTTGCCGCTGCCTGAGCTGCCCAAAAGGGCAAAGATTTCATGTTGATAAATATCCAAGTCGATGTTATCGACAGCGTAATTGTCACCAAACTTTTTCACCAAGCCTTGGATTTTAAGATAAGGTTTGGCTGAAGACGCAGTGGTTGCGGTCATAATGGCAATACTCCAATAAAAATGACGAGTACCGGCAAAACGGATTTTCGAAAGGGTGATAAAAAGCTGTTTGATTGCTGGCGGGAGTCGCAACGTCGAAACGTCGTCTGAAACTCTTGTGAAGCGCACGGGCAGCATGGATGGGAAACGGGTGGAAATCCAAGGATAAACCGCCTCCGCCGAACTCGCTATTATATTAGCCTATGGCACGCAGGGGCAATACGAAATTGCCCGAAGGGGCTGATTTCCCGCGGATTTGATTTAAACAGGACATTTTGAAACCTGTCAGATTGAATCTGCGGTCAATCCATACGGGTGAATAAGGAAAGGCAATCGCTTTCACAAGCGAAGTTGAGCGCGTTGTTTTTATGCAATTAATTTATATGAATATTATGCTTATATTTTAAATATTCATTCAAAATATAATAAAATATAAAATATTTACAATAGTTGCTTAATAAGCATTTCGTTGCAGAAAGTGCAATAACAAGCAGATTTTCAAATAGATTTTTTTCGTGAATGTTCACGCAAGGGGTAAACATGAGTATCAAACAATGGCCTGAAGGCGAGCGGCCGCGCGAGAAATTGTTGGCACATGGCGCAGGTGCGTTGAGCGATGCGGAGTTGCTGGCGATTTTGCTGCGGGTGGGTACGCGCGGGATGAGTGCGGTGGATTTGGCGCGTTATCTGCTGAACGAGTTTGGCAGCTTGGGCAAGCTGATGAGCACCGACGCTAAAACGCTTTCCGCATACAAGGGCATGGGTTTGGCAAGTTTTACCCAGTTTGCCGTCGTCAAAGAAATCGGCAGGCGGATTTTGGGCGAGGATTTACAGGAGAACATCACGCTTTCCAGTCCGAAAACCGTTGCCGACTATCTGCGCCTGCATTTAGGGCACGAAAAGATAGAAGTCAGCACCGCGCTTTTGCTCAACCGCCAAAACAGGCTGATTGCCATGCGCGAACTCTCGCGCGGAACAGTGGCGGAAAATACCGTCTATATCAGGGAAATCGTCAAGCTCGCATTGGACGAATACGCCGACAGCCTGATTATCGCGCACAATCATCCCGGCGGTTCGGCAACGCCTTCGCAATCGGACATCGCGTTTACAGGTCGTCTGAAACAGGCTTTGGCATTGGTTGATGTCTCACTTTTGGATCATTTTATTGTTACGGCGAAAGAAGTCTGCTCGATGCGGGAACGGGGGTATATGGAAGGGTAAGGAAGGTGTCTTGCTGGAGTTAAGCGGATTGTCTTAGTTCTGATGCTGTGAGAACTGATTGATTTCATTAGTATTCGACTGTCAGAAAGGTCGTCTGAAAAATGTTTTCAGACGACCTTTTTTGCGAATGTGGAAGTTTTTATTTTTGTATCGGTAATCTCTTTTGAACTCAAACAATAAAAGTTATACACATATATTTTAAAATTAAAACCTATATAAAACAGTAATATAAGTATATTTTTCTATTTTAATGAAATTTATGGTGTTGAGTTATCCACATTTGGGCCTATATTGGGTGTAACGAAATTCTAACCAAAGGAAACCAAAAAGATGAGATTCGACAAATTAACCGCCAAATTCCAGCAAGCCCTTGCAGAAGCTCAGAGTTTGGCGTTGGCTGCGGACAGCAGCTATCTGGAAGCGGGCTTTGTGCTGAAAGCCTTGCTTGACGACCAAAACAGCGGAGCCGCCGCGCTCTTGGCTCATGCGGGCGTGAATGTGCCGCAGGTAAAACAGCGTTTGCAGCAGCATTTGAACAGCCTGCCGAAAGTATCCGGCCAGGGCGGCGATATTCTGCCCAGTCGCGAATTGCAGGCGGTGTTGAACCTGATGGACAAAGCGGCAACCAAACGCGGCGATGCCTATATCGCCAGCGAACTTTTCCTGCTTGCCTTGGTGCAGCAGAACGATGCGACCGGCAAAATCTTGAAAGAAGCCGGTGCGACCGAACAAAACATCAATGCCGCGATTGACGCGGTACGAGGAGGACAAAACGTGAATGATGCCAATGCCGAAGACCAACGCGATGCGTTGAAAAAATACACGCTCGATCTGACCCAGCGCGCCCGCGACGGCAAACTTGACCCCGTTATCGGCCGCGACGACGAAATCCGCCGCGCGATTCAGGTGCTGCAACGCCGCACCAAAAACAACCCTGTGCTGATCGGCGAACCGGGCGTGGGTAAAACCGCCATCGTCGAAGGTTTGGCGCAACGCATCGTCAACGGCGAAGTGCCTGAATCCCTGCGCAACAAACGCCTGCTGGTTTTGGATTTGGCGGCATTGATTGCCGGCGCGAAATACCGCGGCGAATTTGAAGAACGCTTGAAAGGCGTGTTGAACGACTTGGCAAAAGACGATGGCAACACTCTGATTTTCATTGATGAAATCCATACTTTGGTCGGCGCAGGCAAAACCGACGGCGCAATGGATGCGGGCAATATGTTGAAACCGGCTTTGGCGCGCGGCGAACTGCACTGTATCGGCGCGACCACTTTGGACGAATACCGCCAATACATCGAAAAAGATGCGGCACTCGAACGCCGTTTCCAAAAAGTATTGGTCGGTGAACCTAGCGTGGAAGACACCATCGCCATCCTGCGCGGTTTGCAGGAGCGTTATGAAATCCACCACGGCATCGACATCACCGACCCCGCCATCGTTGCCGCCGCGGAATTGAGCGACCGCTACATTACCGACCGCTTCCTGCCCGACAAAGCGATTGACTTGATTGACGAAGCTGCCAGCCGCATCAAAATGGAGTTGGACAGCAAACCCGAGCAGATGGACAAGCTCGACCGCCGCATCATCCAGCTCAAAATGGAAAAAATGCACGTTGCCAAAGAAAGCGACGACGCCAGCAAAAAACGTTTGGAACTGATAGACGAAGAAATCGACGGCCTGCAAAAAGAATACGCCGATTTGGACGAAATTTGGAAAGCCGAAAAAGCCGCGTCTTCCAGCACCGCCGACATTAAGAAACAGATGGACGACATCAAAGTCAAAATCGAGCAGGCCAAACGCCAAGGCGACTTCGCCCGCGCGTCCGAACTCGAATACGGCGAGTTGCCGAAATTGGGTGCGCAGTTGCAGGCGGCGGAAAGTAACCCTGACGGCAAAAAACAAAACAAACTCTTCCGCACCGAAGTCGGCGCGGACGAAGTGGCCGAAATCGTATCGCGCATGACCGGCATTCCTGTGTCCAAAATGATGGAAGGCGAACGCGACAAGCTGTTGAAAATGGAAGAAGTATTGCACCGCCGCGTGGTCGGACAAGACGAAGCCGTGCGTGCCGTGTCCGACGCCATCCGCCGCAGCCGTTCCGGTCTTGCCGATCCGAACAAACCTTACGGCAGCTTCCTGTTCCTAGGCCCGACCGGCGTCGGTAAGACCGAGTTGTGCAAAGCTTTGGCAGGCTTCCTGTTCGACAGCGAAGACCACCTCATCCGTATCGACATGTCCGAATACATGGAAAAACACGCCGTTGCCCGCCTCATCGGCGCGCCTCCGGGCTATGTCGGCTACGAAGAGGGCGGCTATCTGACCGAACAAGTCCGCCGCAAACCGTACAGCGTGATTCTTTTGGACGAAGTGGAAAAAGCCCATCCCGACGTGTTCAACATCCTGTTGCAAGTATTGGACGACGGCCGCCTGACCGACGGACAAGGCCGCACCGTGGACTTCAAAAATACCGTCATCGTCATGACTTCCAACATCGGCAGCCAGCACATCCAACAAATGGGCACGCAGGATTATGAAGCTGTGAAAGAAGCGGTGATGGAAGAAGTGAAAGCCTACTTCCGCCCCGAAATGATCAACCGTATCGACGAAGTGGTTGTGTTCCACGGACTGGATCAGGAGAATATCCGCAACATCGCGAAAATCCAGCTCAAAGGCTTGGAAAAACGTTTGGAAGCGCAGCACCTGCACCTGAAAGTGGACGATGCCGCCTTGGATTTGATTGCCAAAGCCGGTTTCGACCCCGTGTACGGCGCCCGCCCGCTCAAACGCGCCATCCAGTCGGAAATCGAAAACCCGCTGGCCAAAGCCCTGCTCGAAGGCAAATACGCGCCCGACAGCACGATTCATGTGAAAGAAGAGGGCGGCAAGCTGGTGTTTGCTTGATTTAATGGTCTGATGAAAGGTCGTCTGAAAACTTGATTGTAGGTTTTCAGACGACCTTTTTATTGAAATGGGCTGTCTTCAGTTTGGATTCAATTTATAGTGGATTAACTTTAAACCAGTACG
>NZ_KV794886.1:31222-53519 GCF_001808875.1 Neisseria sp. HMSC064E01 | reverse complement strand
CTTGTCCTGATTTAAAGTTAATCCACTATAACTTCCGACAAGGCTAAGAGGATGCGGGCGATAACACAGAACCAATTTGCTTGTGCCGTACTTTTAGAACATCGCTTTCTTTGCATCAAGGGGGTTAATTTAAACTGAAGGCGCTCTAAGAGATCGTCTGAAAATCAGTCCCGAACTGTATCAAGAGCGTTGAAAGCATTTATAATCCCGCTTTCAGACGACCTTTTGAACATCCGTTCTCTAAATAAAATTGACCTTATGAAACCGAAATTTATCACTCTGGACGGCATAGACGGCGCGGGCAAATCGACCAATCTTGCCGTTATCCGCCAATGGTTCGAATCCCATCATCTTCCCGTATTGTTCACCCGCGAGCCGGGCGGTACGCCTGTCGGCGAGACTTTGCGCGAAATTTTGTTGAACCCTGAAACCAAGGCGGGCTTGCGCGCGGAGACTTTAATGATATTTGCCGCGCGGCAGCAGCATCTTGAAGACGTCATCCTGCCTGCTTTGGCAGACGGCGTTCATGTCGTTTCCGACCGTTTTACCGATGCGACTTTTGCGTATCAGGGCGGCGGGCGCGGCGTTCCTCTGCAAGATATTGAAATGCTGGAAAATTGGGTGCAGGGCGGGTTTGGTCCTGATTTGACTTTGCTGCTGGACGTGCCGCTGGAAGTGTCGATGGCGCGTATCGGACAAACGCGCGAGAAAGACCGTTTCGAGCAGGAGCAGGCGGATTTTTTCACCCGCGTGCGTGCTGTTTATCTTGAGCGTGCCGCCGCGCATCCCGAACGCTACGCGATCATTGACGGCAACCGGAGTTTGGAAGAGGTAAGGGCGGATATCGAACATGCGCTGGCGCGCAGTTTTGGTATGGATGTTTAAAACCGAATGAAGGTCGTCTGAAAGTATATGTTTTGCCTCAAAATTAGCTGTTTCAGATAGAAAATAGCGGTATGCGCCGTATTGGGAACATGATAAAATTACAGCCCGTTACAAAATAGGTTTATTTATGAATAAATGGTTTTGTAACGCCAATCGTCCCGAAACCAACGTTTCAGACGACCTCAACTCAAAATCTCTCTCTCGCAACAGGATCGAAAAATGGAAAACTCATTGAAAGAAGCCGCACTGAAATTTCACGAATTCCCCGTGCCGGGTAAAGTCTCCGTTACCCCCACTAAATCGCTGGCCACTTCCAAAGACTTGGCTTTGGCGTACTCACCAGGCGTAGCGGCTCCTTGTATGGAAATCCATGCCGATCCGCAAAATGCGTACAAATACACCGCCAAAGGCAACTTGGTTGCCGTGATTTCCAACGGTACTGCCGTTTTGGGCTTGGGCGACATCGGCGCATTGGCAGGCAAACCTGTGATGGAAGGCAAAGGCGTATTGTTCAAAAAATTCGCCGGTGTGGACGTATTCGACATCGAAATCGATGAAAAAGACCCGCAAAAACTGGTGGATATCATCGCCGCACTGGAGCCGACTTTCGGCGGCATCAACCTCGAAGACATCAAAGCGCCTGAGTGCTTCTACGTCGAACGCGAATTGCGCAAACGCTGCAAAATCCCTGTGTTCCATGACGACCAACACGGTACCGCCATCATCACCGCCGCCGCCGTATTGAATGCCCTGCGTTTTACCGGTCGTAAAATCGAGGAAGCAACTTTGGTTTGCTCCGGCGCGGGTGCGGCTGCGATTGCCTGCTTGAACCAGCTGCTTGATTTGGGTCTGAAACGCGAAAACGTTACCGTTTGCGACTCCAAAGGCGTGATTTACAAAACCCGCGAAGACAAAGACCGCATGGACGAGTCCAAACAGTTCTACGCGATTGAAGACAACGGTCAACGCGTGCTTGCAGATGCCGTCAAAGGCAAAGACATCTTCTTGGGTCTCTCTGGAGCGAACCTGCTGACGCCTGAGATGCTGAACACCATGAACGCCAAGCCTATCGTGTTCGCCATGGCAAACCCGAACCCGGAAATCCTGCCGCCGCTGGCAAAAGAAACCCGTCCGGACGTGGTCATCGGTACCGGTCGTTCAGACTTCCCGAATCAAGTGAACAATGTATTGTGCTTCCCGTTTATCTTCCGCGGCGCATTGGATGTTGGCGCGACGACCATCAACGAAGAAATGAAACGCGCCTGTGTGTATGCTTTGGCAGATTTGGCGATGGAAGAGGTAACTGAAGAAGTGGTTGCCGCTTACGGTAAAAAATTTGAATTCGGTGCAGAATACCTGATTCCAACCCCGTTCGACTCCCGCCTGCTGCCGCGCGTTGCTTCGGCTGCCGCCAAAGCTGCGATGGAAAGCGGCGTGGCAACCCGTCCGATTGCAGACTTGGAAGCCTACGCTGCCAAGCTGAGCGAGTTGAAATTGTAATCCGGTTTGATTTGAAGTGATGTAGGGAAGGTCGTCTGAAATCAATTTTCAGACGACCTTCTCTTATGCGTAATTCTTTGCCTAACCTAATCAAATGGAATGAAAGTAAGCAAAACGGACAGCCTTCATCCAAACCAACCTCTGATAAATCTATCTTTCAGACGACCTAACCCTAAAAAATATTTCTTAGTTAACAATACTTTTCAAATTTAATTTGCAAAAACTGTATTGATACTCTAATTTTTGTCCATATTTAGAGTATAATTACTAAAATCCAAAATGCAAGCAGCTTAATATCATCAGGCTGAGTAAGAAACCAAACTTTACTCATTGATTAAAAAGCAATTTTCAAAAATTCAGCAAAGCCGGCCTGAAAATATCAGTCCGCCCCCGCAACCATCAAGGAACTCATACATGCAAAACAACTTCGACCCATTGCACATCCGAGGCAAATCATTGATTCCCGTCGTCCAAGGCGGGATGGGCGTGGGCGTTTCCGCATCGAAACTCTCCAGCGCGGTCGCCCGCGAAAACGGTGTCGGCACGATTGCCAGCGTCGATTTGCGCCACCTGCATGACGACCTGCTCGCCGAATCCAAAATCAACCCGAGCGAAGAAAAATACACCCGACTCAACTGCACCGCGCTTGACCGCGAAATCCAAAAAGCCAAAGCCGACGCAAACGGTAAAGGCATGATCGCCGTCAACGTCATGAAAGCCGTCAAAGACCACGCCGCTTACGTCCGCCAAGCCTGCGAATCGGGGGCGGACGCGATTGTGATGGGCGCGGGATTGCCGCTGGATTTGCCCGAAATGACCGAGGGTTATCACAAAGATGTCGCCCTGTTCCCGATTTTGTCCGAATCGCGCGGTATCGGTATCGTATTGAAACGCTGGATGAAAAAAGGTGTTTTGCCCGACGCCATCGTTATCGAACATCCCGCACACGCTGCCGGACACTTGGGCGCGGCAAGCGTAGCCGGTGTGAACGATGCCAAGTTTGAATTCAAACGCGTCATCGAAGAAACTTTCGAAGTATTCAAAAACTTAGGTCTTGAAAGCGAAAAAATCCCGCTCATCCTCGCCGGCGGCATGGCGAACTTTGAGAAAGTCAAAACCGCGCTGAAAAACTGGGGCGCATCCGCCGTCCAAATCGGCACGGCGTTTGCGGTTACCGAAGAAGGCGATGCACACATCAACTTCAAAAAAACGCTGGCAGGTGCGGAAACTGAGCATGTTGTCGAATTTATGTCCGTCGCCGGACTGCCCGCACGCGGTGTGCGCACCAAATTCCTGGACAGCTACATCAAGCGCGAATCCAAGCTGCAAGCCAATGCCAAAGCCGACCCGCGCCGCTGTACGCAAGGCTTGAACTGTCTGACCAGCTGCGGCCTGCGCGACGGTTTGGCAAAAGCCGGACAATTCTGCATTGACATCCAACTCTCCGCCGCTTTCCGTGGAGAAGTCGATAAAGGCTTGTTTTTCCGAGGTAAAGACCCGCTGCCGTTTGGCAACGCCATCCGCACGGTGCAAGAAACCATCCAATACTTGCTTAACGGTGCTCTTCCCGCAGCAGCCAAATAATTCATATCCGCAGATGAACGCTAAAAAAGGGCATATTTTAATGTGCCCTTTTTAGTGGATTAAATTTAAATCAGGACAAGGCGAGGCAACGCCGTACTGGTTTAAAGTTAATCCAATATATTTTGCCTGCAAATCGCGTGATGCTTAAAAAGGTCGTCTGAAACCGATTTTCAGACGACCTTTTCCTAACGCTGCCTCCCTTTTCCTGCACACATTGTCAACAAAATCCGCATAAAAAATGCTAAGATGACCGTCTCGATAGACATTTGGAACACCCATGAACCCACTACTCGACCAGCTCCAACCCTATCCGTTTGCCCGCCTGCGCGAAGCCATGCAGGGCGTTAACCCTCCCGAAGGCGTCACCCCCGTCCACCTGCATATCGGCGAACCGAAACACCCTACCCCCGAAGTCATCACCAATGCGCTGACCGCCTCGCTGCACGAACTGGAAAAATACCCCCTGACCGCAGGTCTGCCCGAGCTGCGCCAAGCTTGTGCCGACTGGATGCGCCGCCGTTACGACGAACTGACCGTCAACCCCGATACAGAAGTCCTGCCCGTACTCGGCAGCCGTGAAGCCTTGTTTTCCTTCGTTCAAACCGTCTTAAACCCCGTTTCAGACGACCTCAAACCCGTCGTCCTCAGCCCCAACCCGTTCTACCAAATTTACGAAGGCGCAGCCATTCTCGGCGGCGGCGAAATCCGTTTTGCCAACTGCCCTGCCCCGTCCTTCAAGCCCGATTGGAAAAGCATTACCGAAGACGTATGGCAACGCACCAAAGTCATGTTCGTCTGCTCGCCCAACAACCCCAGCGGCAGCGTCCTGCAACTGGAAGACTGGCAAGAAATCTTTGATCTGCAAGACAAATACGGATTCATCATCGCTTCCGACGAATGCTATTCCGAAATCTATTTTGACGGCAACAAACCCATAGGCGGCTTACAGGCGGCAGCGCAATTAGGGCGCAGCAACCGCAATATCGTCATGTTCACCAGCCTCTCCAAACGTTCTAACGTCCCCGGACTACGCTCCGGTTTTGTCGCAGGCGATGCCGAATTACTTAAAAACTTCCTGCTCTACCGCACCTACCACGGCAGCGCAATGAGCATCCCCGTCCAACGCGCCAGCATCGCCGCATGGAACGACGAAGAACACGTCATCGCCAACCGCCGCCTGTACCAAGAAAAATTCGACCGCGTCATCCCCATTTTGCAACAGGTATTTGATGTCAAACTGCCCGACGCATCGTTCTATATCTGGCTGAAAGTCCCCGATGGTGACGACTTGGCATTTGCTAAAAACCTCTGGCAAAAAGCCGCCATCCAAGTCCTCCCCGGCCGCTTCCTCGCCCGCGATACCGAATGGGGCAACCCCGGTGAAGGCTACGTCCGCATCGCCTTGGTCGCCGATGTCGACAGCTGCGTCAAAGCTGCCGAAACCATCGTTTCCCTATATCGCTGAACAAAGTGGCAGCTCAATAAAAGGTCGTCTGAAAACCTTAATTTGAGGTTTTCAGACGACCTTTTTAATTCCATTCAAACAGCCTTTGCTATAACGGTATTTACTTCACTTATCAAACTTGCTCATAAAACATTTTAAACCTACAATGCCGCTGTTTATCACATCTCCGAGCCAATCATGTTTTTCGTTCTTTCCCCCGCCAAAAACCTCAATGAAAAAGCCCCCGCCCCCGTCAAAGAATTTACCCAACCCGACCTCTTGGCGGAAGCCGAAATCCTGATGCGCCAACTGCGTGAACTCGCCCCGCAGCAAATCGCCGAGTTGATGCACGTTTCCGACAAAATCGCCCTCTTAAACGCCGAGCGCAACGCCGAATGGCATACGCCGTTCACCCCCGACAACGCCAAGCAGGCAGTCTTTATGTTCAACGGCGACGTTTACGAAGGCATCGCCGCAGACACCCTCAAACCCGAACAAATCCAATATCTGCAACAACACGTCCGCCTGCTTTCCGGTCTATACGGCATCCTGCGTCCGCTGGATCTGATGCAGCCCTACCGTTTGGAAATGGGAACGGCGTTTGCGAATACGCGTGGCAAGAATCTGTATGAATTTTGGGGCGAAATCATTACCGACCTGCTAAACGACACCCTTGCCCAAGCCGGCAGCGACATTTTAGTCAACCTCGCTTCGCAAGAATATTTCAAATCCGTCAACACTAAAAATCTCAAAGCTCGCCTGATTACCCCCGTTTTCAAAGACGAAAAAAACGGCAAATACAAAATCATCAGCTTCTACGCTAAACGCGCGCGCGGACTGATGGTGCGCTATGCGGCGGAACACAATATCGCCGACCCTGAAATGCTGAAAAACTTCGATTACGAAGGCTACGCATTTAACGAAGCAGCGTCCAATGAGTCTGAATGGGTGTTCATGCGCGAAGAACAAACCAAGTAAAAACAAAAAACTAAATATTCAGCCTAAAATTTCGCTTGGCAAACCGGACAAATTTCATTATTATTCGCGCTTCAAGAGACGGAAGCGTGGCAGAGCGGTTTAATGCAACGGTCTTGAAAACCGTCGAGGGTTGATAGCCCTCCGTGAGTTCGAATCTCACCGCTTCCGCCATTTCTTGAAAACAGTAAAACCAAATAAAGATGAATTGAAGCCTTGTGCAACAGCATTTTTATTTGGTTTTACTTTATCTTGAAGAAAAGTAGTAGAGAAAGCTGGATACAGCAGACTGAAAACTACTAAGGACAATAATCCTTTGTTTGGTTAATCCGCCATTTTTAACAAGACAAATTAAACAATCAAACAGGAAGTGTGGCAGAGCGGTTTAATGCAACGGTCTTGAAAACCGTCGAGGGTTGATAGCCCTCCGTGAGTTCGAATCTCACCGCTTCCGCCAAACCAAAAAAGCTGCTATGAAAATAGTAGCTTTTTTCTTATCCCAGTCATCGGCAAGCAGAATCGGCGGTAATGTTCAACGGTCAACTTGCATCTACTCATCGCAATACTGTACCCACCATAGAGAATTTTCAGACGACCTTTTTCAGTCTTTCTTTTTCAAACGATGGCTGACGGTATTGAAAAAGCCGCGCAGGATGTCGATGTCTTCAGTTTGCGTGTTGGCGCGGCCAAACAGGCTTTGCATACGGCGCATCAGGCGTTCGCTGTTGCGGCGGTTGAAGAAGCCGATGTCGTCCATGACGCTTTCCATGTGGGCGACCATGCCTTTGATTTGCTCGTGTGTGGCGGCGTGGTCTTCCTGTTGCAGGTGGGTCATGGGCATATCGGTCTGGCTGAAGATTTCGTAACACACGACCTGAACAGCTTGGGCGAGGTTGAGCGAGAAATAGTCGGGATTGCCGTTGATGGTCATCAGGCGGTTGCACGCCTGTACTTCTTCGATGCTCAAGCCGAAGGTTTCGTTGCCGAAGACGAGGGCAACCTGTTCTCCGCGTTGTGCCGCCTGCAATAATTCGGGAACCAGTTCTCGCGGGGTTTGCAGCGGTGCAGTGATTTCACGGCGGCGGCTGGTAAGGGCGCAGGCGAGCGTGGTGTCGGCGAGGGCTTCGTCGAGTGTGGCGGCAATCACGGCGTTGTGCAATACGTCTGCCGCGCCGGAAGCGAGGATGAAACTTTCCTCCGGCAGTTGGAAGTCTTGTGGGTTTTCGGGGTTGAAAACGGGCGGTTGCTCGGTCATCGGCGTGGACATTAAATTCGGGGCGACGATGGTGAGATTGTGCAGCCCCATGGTCTTCATGGCGCGGGCGGCGGAGCCGATATTGGCAGGATGGCTGGTTCGTGTAAGGATGATGCGGATATTGCCGAGATAGTCGGGCAATTCGGGTTTGGCTGAAGTCATGTTTTGTTTTCGGTTTGTTCAGGAATCGGGTATAATACGCCATCTTTTTATTTTCAGACGACCTTTCGCCTTTGGGCTTGAGGGGTCGTCTGAAATGTTCTTTAACAACGTCGGAAACGTACAAACGTTGCGTCCGGTGCAGATGCGCCGGACGGTATTTTACCTGATTTAGAAAGAAAACCCATGAATCCGTTTTTAAATACCGCTTTCAAAGCAGCCCGTAAAGCCGGGCAGATGATGATCCGCGCAAGCGGCAATCTAGATGCCGTTAAAGTTGACAGTAAGGCATTCAACGATTTTGTTTCCGACGTTGACCGCAATTCTGAAATGATTTTGGTGGATGCGCTTAAAGAAGCTTATCCGCATCACAAAATCACTTGCGAAGAAGGCGGCTCCCACGGCAAAGCCTCTGCGGAATACGAATGGATCATCGATCCGCTCGACGGCACGACCAACTTCTTACATGGTCATCCCCAATACGCGATTTCTATGGCGCTGCTGCACAAAGGTGTGTTGCAGGAAGCTTTGGTGTACGCACCTGAGCGCAACGACGTTTACATGGCTTCGCGCGGCAAAGGTGCGTTGCTCAACGACCGCCGTATCCGTGTTTCTTCACGCATTGAATTGAACCGCTGCTTGATCGGTACCGGCTTCCCTGTTGTCGATCAAAGCATGATGGATAAGTATCTGGCGATTTTGAAAGACTTTTTGGCAAAAACGGCTGGGGGGCGCAGAGAAGGCGCGGCTTCGTTGGATTTGTGTGCCGTGGCAGCCGGTCGTTTGGACGGTTTCTTCGAGTTCAACCTCAAGCCTTGGGATATTGCCGCAGGTGCGCTGATTGTGCAGGAAGCGGGCGGTATCGTTACTGATATGTCTGGTAACGAAGGCTGGCTTGAAAGCGGCGACATTGTGGCAGCCAATCCGAAAGTGCTGGCGCAGATGCTGCAAATTATTGCTGGACATCTGTAAAGCAGGAGGTCGTTTTCAGACGACCTTTTGTCCGTTTTAATACGGTGTCGTGATTTAGCAATATTAGGAATATCATCCATGTTACTTTCAGGAGCATATAACTACCTTTTGTCGCAATCTGAAAACAGAGATTCCGATTAATGATAATATGCTCAAAGAATTGATTTGCAAGAGGCCGCGCCCCTGCCAATCAGATAAATGACGAACCGTATTGCTGTGAATAATATGAAGAAAAAAACATTTTTGAATCTTCCTGAGTCATCCATCCTTCGCGTTGGCAAGCTTGCTGCCGCAGTTTGTGCGGCGGTGTGTGCAACAACAGCGCAGGCATATCCTTTAAAGGCTATTTTACGGGATGCCATGGTGTCCGATCCGATTGTGAAGGAAGCGAAAGCGACCGAAGATTCGGCCAAAAGTACGACGAAGGCAACCCGTGCTCGGCATTATCCTGTGTTGACGCTGACCGGTACCAAAGTTTTGGCGCAGAAAAACAAATATTCCAGCAGCGATATGAGTGACGGTGTCGGCATACGCGGAACTGTGAATGTTTATTCGTGGGGTGCCATCAATGCGGCGGTAAGGCGCGATAAAAACAGAGAGCAATACTATCATCAGCGCTATTTTGAAAATCAGGAACGCTTGGGCAGCGACATTGGCAAGCTCTATCTGACTGCATTGCGCGCAAAAGAAATCCTGCGCATCAACCGTCAAAGTTTGGTTCGGCACAATAATCTTCTGAAAGATTTGAACATTATTGTGAAATACGACAGCGGTCGCCGTTCCGAACTCATCGAAGCGCGTGCGCGCCAGTTGCAGGTCGAATCATCGATCGCGCAACAACAACGCACGATGGAATTGGCGTTGAGCCGCTTATCCCGCTACACCGGACGGCAGTTGACGGCAGAAGATTTGGAAGATCCGTTTGCCAACGACAGCGCGGAATCATTGGTTCGCCGTTTCAAAACCGTCGATAACAACACTAATCCTTCCTATCGGGCGCAGGTGGCAGAACGCGACAGTGTGAAGGCAGATTTGGACGTTTCCAAAGCAGAACGCCTGCCCGCTGTGAATTTGGAAGGTAATGCGAACCGCGACAACAGACAGCTTTATCTGAATGTGGCATGGAATGTCTTGGACGTCGCCGCGCGCCATAATGTGCAGAAAAATGCCGATGCCCTGATTGCCGCCGAATCGAAATCCGAGCAGATTATGCGCGACATCACCGAAAAAACCCAAACCGCCGAAATCGACATGCGCGAGAGCGAACGCCGTGCCGATATTGCCGCGCAACATATTGCCGCTCAAAAAGACGTGGTTAAAACTTACGAGCTGCAATTCAAAATTGCCCGCCGCACCCTGACCGACGTTTTGGGCGCATACAACGAATTGTCCAGCATCGAGCAGGAAAATATTTCAGCGCGCAACGATTTCCGCGATGCTGCGTTGGATTATCTGGCTGCTCAGGCGCAAATGGCGAATTGGGCAGGCTTGAAGCAATAACATAAAATCTTAACATCATTACTCATTACGCGAATTATCATGAAAGCAATCATTGAACATATTGTGTTGGTTACCCGTCTCTTAGGGGCGCCTGTGTCAGAAGCCGCACTGACGGCAGAGGTGGTGCGGGATAAAAAACTCAATGTCAACTATCATTCCCTCGTCGAAGTCTTGCGCAGCCACGGCTTCGAAAACACATTGTCCAAGCGCAATCTGGAAGACATTCCATCGCTTGCCGTTCCTGTGATGATCATTCTTCACAACGAAGAGGCTGCCGTCATTACCAATATCGAAGGTTCGGGTCGGAACAGAAAATATCATATCCGTCAGGTAGATGGCTTGGAGCAGCAGCTTGATCATGACCAGCTTTCCGGTCTGTATCTGGGTTACTGCTGGTTTATCAAGCCCAAAATGGCGGCGGACACGCGTTCCGAACTGCCTGAATACCACCTCCCCAAAGCATGGTTTTGGAAAGTCATTTGGCGTTTCCGCAGCTATTACTATCAAGTGATTTTGGCGACCGTCATCATCAACTTCCTCGCCTTGGTCAGCTCGTTGTATGTCATGAACGTGTACGACCGTGTTATTCCCAACCAAGCCTATGAAACCCTGTGGGTTTTGAGTATCGGCGTTGTCCTCGCCATTTTGTTCGAATTTGCCGCCAAGATGATACGCGGCCATTTGACCGACATCGCCGGTAAAAAAGCCGACCTGATTATCAGCTCCGCCTTGTTCCGCCGCGTGATGGCATTGCGCCTTGCCGACCGTCCCGCTTCGTCCGGTTCATACGCCAACAACCTGCGCGAATTTGAATCCGTACGCGAATTTATGACCAGTGCGAGCCTGTTGACTTTGGTGGACTTGCCTTTCCTGTTGCTGTTTATTTTTGTTATTTCGATAGTCGGCGGCAAACTGGCATTGGTTCCTTTGGCGATTATTCCGATTGTCGTCATTGTCGGCTTCATCGTCCAACGCCCCTTGTCGCGTCACATTAACGAGTCCATGAAAGAAAGCTCGCAACGTTCAGGCCTTGCCGTAGAAGCCATCGAAGGCATCGAAACCCTGAAAACCAACAATGCGACTTCATGGGCGCAACAACGATGGGATGAATACACCGCCAAAACCTCCGCCTCATCCATCAAAGTAAAAGACACCAGCAACTTCATGGTCAACTTCGCCGTTGCCATGCAGCAGCTCAATACTGTCTTTTTGGTCGTTGTCGGTACCTATCTGATTCATGCCGACAACCATGCGGAACGGATTACCATGGGTGCGCTGATTGCCTCCGTCATCCTGTCCGGCCGCGCGTTGGCGCCGTTGGCTCAAGTTGCCGGCCTTGCTACCCGCTTCCAACAGGCGAAGCTGGCGTTAAGAGGCGTGAACGACATTGTTTCCCGTCCGATCGAACGCAGCCCCGAACGCAAATACATTACTTTGGACAACGTTCAAGGCAATATCGCCTTTGAAAACGTAACGTTCAAATACAAAAACGAAAGTAACAACGCAGTTGACGAGTTGCGCATCAACATCCGACCCGGTGAAAAAGTCGGTATCCTCGGACGTATCGGCAGCGGTAAAAGCACCATGCTGAAGCTAGCGAGCGGTCTGTACGACACCGAAAAAGGCAACGTAACCCTCGACGGCGTCGATATGCGCCAACTTGATCCGAATTTCCTGCGTAACCAAGTCCTCCTGTTCAGCCAGTCTCCACGCCTTTTCTTGGGTACATTGCGCGAAAACATGGATTTGGCGCGTACCGACAGCTATTCGACCGACCAAGACCTGCTGACCGCACTCAAACGTTTCGGTCTGGACCAAATCATCCGCAACCACCCAAGAGGCTTGGATATGCCTTTGGGTGAAGACGGTTTGGGTCTGTCCGGCGGTCAAAAACAAATCATCGCCCTCGCACGCATGACGCTGCGCGACCCCAAAGTTGTCCTTTTGGACGAGCCGACAACCAGCCTCGACCAAGGTACCGAACGCATGGCATTGAACGCGATTGCCCACTGGGGACGCAACCGCACCATGCTCTTGGTCACCCACCGTCCGCAAGTGCTGCAAATCGTTAACCGCATCATCGTAATGGAAAACGGCAAAGTCGTTATGGACGGCCCGCGCGATTTAGTCTTGCAAAAACTGATGCAAAACGAGCAAAACAAAGTCAAAGCAGCACAACAAGCGCAGGAAAACCAACGTCCCGGCGAAGCGGCGCAAGCATGACGAAAAGGGAAAAGGTCGTCTGAAAACACAAACAGAAAGCGTTTCAGACGACCTCTTTGAAAACAACAAACAGATACCGAAGATTCATCATTATGAGCGAAAACAACGTTAAATCCAAAGACCTGCATCTCATTAACGATTTGAATGCAGCCTTGCAAAAAGAAAAACACAGCGGCCAATTTTGGGTCATCATCCTGTTTTTCCTGCTGCTCGTCGTCTTCGTCGTATGGGCATACAACAGCACCGTCGAAGAAGTAACCCGCGGCAACGGCAACGTTATCCCCAGCAGCCGCGAACAAGTCATCCAAAGCCTGGACGCCGGCGTCATTACCCAAATGATGGTTAAGGAAGGCGATTTGGTCGAAAAAGACCAAATCCTGCTGAAGCTCGACGATACGCGCAGCCTTGCAGTATTGCGCGAGAGCGAAGCCAAAGTCCAAAACCTAGAGGCCACCATCGCCCGCCTGAAAGCCGAAGCTTACGGCGGAAAACTCACGTTCCCCAACAGCGTCAGCCCCGAACTCCGCCGCCGCGAAACCGCCGCATATAACGCCCGCCGCCAAGCCATGACCGATGCCGTACAAAGTCTGGTACAAAGCAAAGCGGCGCTTGATCGCGAAATCGCCATTACTGCACCTATGGTGGCACAAGGCGTTATGTCCGAAGTCGAACTCCTCAAAATGCGCCGCGAATCCAGCGATCTGACCCTGCAAATTGCCGAACGCCGCAACCGTTACAGGACAGATGCCAACAACGAACTCGTGCAATCCGAATCCGAGCTGGCGCAATCCAAAGAAAACATGGCCATGCGCGCCGACCCGGTTGACCGCTCCCAAATCCGCTCCCCCATGCGCGGCATCGTCAAAAACATCAAAATCAATACCATCGGCGGCGTAGTCAACCCGGGCGAAGAAATCATGCAAATCGTCCCCGTTGACGACAAACTCCTTGTCGAAGCCTATATCCGTCCGCAAGACATCGCCTTCGTTCGCGCAGGACAGCCTGCACTGGTCAAAGTCAGCGCATATGACTACTCCATCTACGGCGGATTGGAAGGCAAAGTTACCCTTGTCGGCGCAGATACCGTCAGCAACTCCATGCAAAGCCGTGCCAACGATCTGAAGCTCGACCCCAACCAAGTTTACTACCGAGTCATCGTCCAAACTGAGAACAACACCCTGAAAGACAAAAACGGTAAAGATATGCCGATCATCCCCGGTATGGTCGCTACGGTGGATATTAAAACTGGCGAAAAAACCATCTTCCAATACCTGATCAAACCGATTACCCGTATGAAACAGGCTTTGAGCGAGCGTTAATTTTTTCCTAATAAAACTTGCTTAACCGTACAAAAGGTCGTCTGAAAATGTATTTCAGACGACCTTAGGTCTTTATTGGATTGGACTCAATCTATGATTACAATTTCAATACTATTTCTCTTTTTTGTTTGTTAAAGAATAAATTTAGAGATATTCCAGTTTTATCAAGGCATCCAATGGTACTTTACCAAAAATAATCAGTATTTATCACGATTGCTATCCTATAATAATCTTATTAATGGTCTTAATGTTTGGTTGGGCTTCAGTCGCATACTGGTCTTTTCCTTTTATGGAAAGTTGCACTTACAATCCAAATTCGGGATCGGAGAGGCTGTGCCATTGTTCGAGCGGGACGGCTTTGAACATGGACAACAGGGGATAAGCGGGACATCCACGGTGATCTCGGAGATAACGGGTTCTTTGACGATTCAGGTACTGTTCGATCGGCTGCCAATCAATCACTTGATCTAACTTCAATAATGGGAAGCGGTCGATGTGTTTGGCAATCATGGCTTTTGCGGTTTGCTGGAAGAAGGTGCTCATGAGAAATTCCCTAAATGTCTTGGTAGGAATTTAGGGGATTTGGAGGAATTTTGCAAAGGTCTCAGACGGTATGTGATGCGTTGAAAGAACTGGTTGTGGAGTATCATATGGAAGATAATTTTGAGTTAGTTTATGTATATGCAGGTCATGGCAAAAATGGAGCTGTATTTGAGGAAATACCTGCTCAATTTATTAAAGCAAACCAATACAAAATACTTAAATCGCCTGGCTTGGTACAGAATCTTGCAAAAGGAGATGTGATTGAAATTACGGGTAAGGCTGAGCATCCAATTGTTATTTCAAGGGGAGGGAATTTTTGTATTCAGATGTATTTCCCGACAAAAATTGATCTTAATAAATTGAGCTTAGATATTAAATTGAAGCTTGATGGGACACTGGATAGTGCTAATGAAGATGTTTGTTCATTCAGTATTCCGTCAAGTAATGGGATGAATAAAATTAATCAGTATTTCAATGAACTCAAAGATGAAACTCAAGCGGAGTGGTATTATGCCAATATATATAAAAATATAGATAATCCGTCTGATGAGACTTTATTGAATTGGTGGAATGAATAGTAAGCCGTGGCTTGAATAAAACCGTTAGTCCTGATGTAGATTGTATGCAGAACACGCGTATGCGGTTTCTGCTTTTCAGACGACCTTAAACCCCTCTTTGAACTCGTCTGAAATATTTGTTCTTTAATAAATTTATTACCTTACGATTACCATTGAGGTCGTCTGAAAACCGATTTTCAGACGACCTCTACTAAATCGCTTCTCCCGATGATGGCGCACGGTTGCTGTTTAAGGAACTGTAAAAAATGGTGGGACTTGCTCAAGAAATTACCAGCAAGACTGCTTCAAAAAGAAGTCAACTTGCAAAAGAAGGAAGGATTAGGGATGCAGGAGCGTATATGTCAGAGATGGTAAAAGCTTGGTTTATATTGACGGAATATCCGAAATTATTCGATTACCTTAGGAGATTATCATGGATATGACACTATTTAATTTTCGGACATTTTGGGAAGCAAATGCTGATGAAGATTATCGTGAAGATATTATTAGAATGTCTATTGCACTTATGATATTTCTTAAAAAGAATGGTTTACTTGTTGATATTGACCCATTTAATGAGGATGGCTCTATCAAAGAAGATTTAATCATCCGAAAATCCAATGTAACCGATGAGGGTTTTCAATTATTTGTCAAACCGGTAAATAATTGGTGGAATGCTTTGGATAGAGGAACTCCTCCCGAAAAAGTTACTATTTTAGAGAACGGGTTGAAAAAATTCGTGCTGCGAAAAAGTGATTTTATATTTTCAGACGACCTCAAAACCTTCTTTGAGGTCGTCTGAAATATTTGTTCTCTATAATGCCATCATTGGTCGGAATAGAGGTCTAAACCTGTCTGAAAAGAAAGCAGGCTTTCAGACAGGTATTCCGTCAAGCGTTGAGAAATTCGAGCAGATGTTGTCCGCCGACTTTCAGGGCTTCCAAGAATACGTTGACTTTCTGTTGTTGGTTTTTGGTGTGGCTTACCGTATAGAGCCAGCCTTCGGGCGTAATGGTGTAGTTGATGCCCAAGCCGCCAACCGAGGTGGGGGCAAAGGCGAAGTTTACTACCGTGCTGTTGTCGCCTACGGTTGAGGTGGAGAGGAAGTCGGTAGTAAAGGTCTCATAGCCTTCGTCTTTGAAAAATACAGGCTGGCTGTTGGTTTTGGCTGCCATCAGTTTCAAACCGAGCAGGTGGCGGTTGGCGCCTTGACCGAGTTTGCTGGCTTTGATGCGGGCTTTGTGTTCGGCAAGCGCGGCATCCAGTGCTTCGCGGGACGGTTTTTCCTGCAATAAGGTGCTGACGAAAACCAGAGATTCGTTGGAAACGGGGCGCACACATTCGGTGCGGCCGTTTTTGAAGTGGCTCACGTCAACGGCTTCGTATGTGTTGCGGACGGTGCCGTAGGTGGTGAGTTGGGCGTATTGCAGGAGGAACTGCATCAATGCGTCTTGGCTCATGCCTTGGGGAATGGTTAAGCCGTTGAACGGGATGGTAACGCTGGTTACGTGCATTTGGTCAGCCTGGTTGGCATAGTTTTGCTGCCATTGTGCCCAGTTTTTCAGCAAGTTGGCATCCAACTGCCATTCATAGCGGTGGACGGCAGGGCGGGTTTTCTTGCCGCCGCGTGCAGCCAGTTTGGCTGCGGCAAGGGTAACGATGCCTTTGAGTGCGCCGCCGTCTGCCCAAGTGTGTTCGCAATGCAGATACAGGCGTTTGGTGCGGGTGTTGTAGCAATAGGTGGTGGGTTTGTAGCACCAAACGTTTTGCTTGGGTTGGAACGTGGTTTGCGCCAGATCGCTGTCGGCATCGAGGTCTTCGCTGCTGATGCTGATGTGGAACAGGTCTTGTTCGATATGTTCCAGCAGGCGGGTGTTGTCGTCATGCTGTTGCAGGGCTTGGTACACGCGGGCGGTTTCGTTGCCGCCCAAGTAGCAGGGTACGGCTACCGGATATTTGTTTTGATGGGTATCAGACAGGATTTCTTCAAATGCCTGTCTGAACGCATCGGGATGGTAGGCTTCAAATTGTTCGTCGAGTGCTGCAATGCGGTAGTAGAAACCGTTGTGCAATATGCCGATATGGCGGTTGCCATTTGGGGAAAAACGGAAGCCGTCGACTTCTTTTTGCGGCACGCGCGCGGCACCTTGCAAGATTTTCCATTGCTCCATGCATACGGGCGTACCTTGCGGGGTCTGCGGCACGGGAATGCGCTGATGGTAATAATCAGCGCACACCACAGCCAATGCCGATGCCCACTCCGCCAAATCCTTACCTTGAGTTTGGATATTGAAACCTACGTTGCTGGCCAGAGGCAGCGGAGTGCGTACACGCAGATAGCTGTCGAGCCAAGCGTCAATCAACCAACTGGTTTCGACTTCTGCCGCGAATTGCTGCAACGCGGCTTGCAATTCTTTGCCTTTGCGCGATTCGAAATTGCGGGTGGTCGCTGCGGTTTTTTCAAAAGCTTCATTACTCAACAGTGGACGCACCAGTTTCAAATAGCGTTCGCAGGTTTCGGCCAAATCAGGTACAGGAAGGCGGGGTGTTTGGGACATCGTGTTCTCCTATTCATTAGGGGCGGGCGGTAATGCCTGCCTATAAGTGTTTAATCGTCTTTTTCAATAAAGGCCAGTTTGATGACATAGCCTAAAAAGGCGAGAACCAAAACCATCAATACAGTTTCGATAATGTTGTCTTGAACGCTTTGATTCAAATACATAATTTGTTTTTCCACGGTTTACTCCTTGTTTTTTACGGGTTCTTGGACGGCAGGCGATACGCGGGGTACGTCGCGTTTGAGCTGGCGCCAAAGTGCGGCGAACCATAAGTACATAATGAATACAAACGGGAAGCCGGAGAATGAGCCGACTGCTTTAATACCTTCCATTTTGCCGGTAACAATCACGGCGTAGGCGATAAGCGACATCAAAATAGCCCAGACAACTGCGCGGGTTTTGTTTTCACGGCGTCCGTCGTTGCTGGTCATAATACCCAGAGAAATGGCGGAGCTGGTTACAGTAGTTACCACGAAACCGAGGAACAAAACGACAGTCAGCGGTTTGGTTGCAAAAGACAGAGGCAGCATATTGAGCAGGTAATAGAATGTACCTTCGTAGTCGCCTTTATTGGCAATTTCCGCCAAGCGTCCGGTGCCTTCTACGGTATCGAGCAGGCTGAAACCGGAGAATACGGAGAACCAGATTACCAAGAAGCCGACCGGTACCATAATCGAAGCCAGCACGAATTCGCGCAAAGTGCGGCCTTTGGAAATTTTGGCGAGGAACACGCCCACAAACGGTGTCCAAGTAATCCACCATACCCAGTAAGCCATCGGATACCATACCAGCCAATCGCGGTTATGGAACAAATAAAGCTCGAAAGAGTGGTGAACGGTTTGAGTGAGGATATTGCCGATAGACACGACCAAATTACTGAGGAAGTAGTGGGTCGGGCCGACCAGGAAGACAAAGACCAGCATGAGCAAAGACAAAACCACGGTCAAGTCGCCCAGCCATTTCATCCCTTTTTCAATCGGCAACACAGCGCCCAAAGTATAAAGGGAAGCGATAATGATCAGAACAACGGTTTGCCAGCCTATTGTGCTGAAGTTCGTCCCGGTGATGATTTTCAGACCGGAAGAAATTTGAGTGGAAGCCATGGCAATGGAAGATGAAACCGACATAGCAATCGAAATAATCGCTATGCCTGTAATCGCAATGCCCAACGGTTTCGCCCATTTTTTATGTTTGAACGCATATTCCAGCGGTGCAGAGGGTGTACATTCCGTTTTATGTTGATACATAAAGTACGCCAACACCAGACCGCCGATGGTATAAAGCGACCATGCCGGAATACCCCATACATGCAACGCAAGGCTCATCGCATTTTCCACTTTTTGGTATTCAGGCAAATTCGCAGCCTGCACACCGATTGGCGAATGATAATAGTGCCACAACGCCTCAATCGGACCGAAAAATACGATACCCACGCCGATACCCGCGGTAAACAGCATGTTCATCCACGAGAAAAACGAATATTCGGGTTTGGCATCTTTTCCGCCCAGCCTGATATTGCCGAAGCGGGGGGATAAAGCAACGACCATACACACGGTAAATGCCAAGAGGGGCAGCCACATAATCAGCCAGTCGAACTTCATATAGAAGAACTTGCTGACATCGGTAATCGTGTTGGTGAATAAGGCGGGTTTGACAACAGCTATGGTAGCTAAGACGCCTACTATAAGAGCAGTCCATAAAAAGTAATTAGGACGCTTGAGATGAGTTTCTTCATTCGCGGACATATGCTAGCCTTTTTAGTTTGTTAACAATTTTTAAATCTAAAAAAGCGAGTAAACCGTGTAATGTAAGATTAAGTAATTTTTTCTTCGATTCTATATTGGAAGCCTAGAAAAACAAAGGTTTCCAGGCGGGTATTAATCATTAATATCTACTATATTTGATATATATTAATGTTCAGTCAGTTTTTTCGCAGATATTTTATCCATAGGAAAACATCTGATTATTCGTTTTCAATGCTTAGAGTCAGGCAGATGGTTTTAGTTTGCGATTCATTCTCAAAATAGAAAATCTTTCCAGTATCGGCTTGGTGATTGAGATGCCTGCTTCCTTTTACAGCTTTATTTTTCAGACGACCCCAGCATTCAAACTCCGTTATAATGACGGCTTTCCCATTATTTCATTCAAAAGACGGTTTTATCATGAAACACATCCACATTATCGGTATCGGCGGCACGTTTATGGGCGGGGTGGCCGCCATTGCCAAAGAAGCGGGGTTCAAAGTCAGCGGTTGCGATGCGAAGATGTATCCGCCGATGAGCACCCAGCTCGAAGCCTTGGGCATAGACGTACACGAAGGCTTCGATGCCGCGCAGTTGGACGAATTTAAAGCCGACGTTTACGTGATCGGCAATGTCGCCAAGCGCGGGATGGATGTGGTTGAAGCGATTTTAAACCGCGGTCTTCCTTATATTTCTGGTCCGCAATGGCTGTCGGAAAACGTGCTGCACCATCATTGGGTACTCGGTGTGGCGGGGACGCACGGCAAAACGACCACTGCGTCCATGCTCGCCTGGGTTTTGGAATATGCCGGACTCGCGCCGGGTTTCCTCATCGGCGGCGTACCGGAAAACTTCAGTGTCTCCGCCCGTCTGCCGCAAACGCCGCGTCAAGACCCGAACAGCAAGTCGCCGTTTTTCGTTATCGAAGCCGACGAATACGACACCGCCTTTTTCGACAAACGCTCCAAATTCGTACATTACCGCCCGCGTACCGCCGTGTTGAACAATCTGGAATTCGACCATGCCGACATCTTCGCTGATTTGGGCGCGATACAGACCCAGTTCCACCACCTCGTGCGCACCGTGCCGTCCGAAGGCTTAATCGTCTGCAACGGACAGCAGCAAAGCCTGCAAGACACTCTCGACAAAGGCTGCTGGACACCGGTGGAAAAATTTGGTACCGAACACGGCTGGCAGGTTGGCGAAGTCAATGCCGACGGCTCGTTCGACGTGTTGCTTGACGGCAAAAAAGCCGGACATGTCGCATGGGATTTGATGGGTGGACACAACCGCATGAATGCGCTTGCCGTCATCGCCGCCGCCCGTCATGCCGGAGTCGATATTCAGACGGCCTGCGAAGCCTTGAGCGCGTTTAAAAACGTCAAACGCCGCATGGAAATCAAAGGCACGGTGAACGGCATCACCGTTTACGACGACTTCGCCCACCATCCGACCGCCATTGAAACCACCATCGAAGGCCTGCGCCAGCGCGTCGGAAACGCCCGCATCCTCGCCGTCCTCGAGCCGCGTTCCAACACCATGAAACTCGGTACCATGAAAGCCGCCTTACCCGAAAGCCTCAAAGGTGCCGACCAAGTGTTCTGCTACGCCGGCGGCGTGGACTGGAACGTCGCCGAAGCCCTCGCGCCTTTGGGCGGCAAGCTGCACGTCGGCAAAGACTTCGATGCCTTCGTCGCCGAAATCGTGAAAAATGCCGAAGCAGGCAACCATATTTTGGTGATGAGCAACGGCGGTTTCGGCGGGATACACGGGAAGCTGCTGGAAGCGTTGCAATAAGGTTGGTTGAAAGTTTGGAATGATTGAGGTCGTCTGAAAACCGAAGTTTGGTTTTCAGACGACCTTTTTGTTGTGAAGGCTTAGATGTGATGGTTGGGTATGACCCAAACTAGGCTCACCGATGGAGGTATTTCTTATATATACAGTTAATCCCTTGTTCAATAATAGGAATTAAATGATTTATATCTCTATGAGAGCGGGTAAATAGTGGATTTTCCCAATCATAATTTTCAATGACGTAGACCTTAAATTTTCCGTTTTTTCTAGGATTAGGATACCACCCAACATCTAAAATGTATTTCTCATCAAAGAAAGATACTTGTAATAGATCTTCCTCAAATTCAAGCTGATCAATTGCTTTATGAGGAGCGTGTTTAAATAACCAAAATAAATTTTCGTAAGTGACGATACCGTCCCTAAAATCAATCTGATGTTCCATTTTGTTTTGTCCCTACATTTCTTCTTACGCTTTAATGCTTATGGGCAAATAGTTCTATATATTCCATATCATTACTAGGTATGATATTGTGATGCAGTTTTGCTATTTTGATTATATTGGAATTGTGGTTGGAGAAAGTTTGCAAGTGGATAAGCTGTCAAAATTAAAGATTAAATATACAATTTTTATATCGATATTTTTTGTCATTTTGTACAAAGGGGCTGAGTTTTATACCTATACAGTCGATAACGTGCCTTCATATTTTATGGACTGGGAAAGGAATATTCCTTTTTTGCCCATATTCATGTTGCCTTATATGACGTCTCAGGTTTTCTTCTTAGCCACTATATTTTTGGAAAAGAACGAAAGCAATTTGAAATTGCTGATAAAGAGGGCAGCCTTTTTAATTGCGGTTTCTACTGCTTTATTTGTCATATTTCCAATGAAATTTTATTTTCCCAAACCCGAAGTCGATAACCAAATTTTAAAATCCTTCTTTTATATATTGGGAAAATTGGACAGTAGTTTTAACCAATGTCCGTCATTGCATGTGAGTTTTGCTTTTCTTTCGGCGGAGGTTTATTGCAGAGAAGTCAAATCCAAATTCTTAAAATCATTATTTGGTATATGGGGATTTTTACTCGCCATTTCGGTCTTGTTTGTCTATCAACACCATTTTATTGATTTTGTGGGCGGAACTTTGATATTTTTAATTACTTGTATCATCTTTCCAAGAAAAAAGGCTGTTTAAGCGTTTTGTTACCGAATGATGGAAAGTCCTACAACAACCACTAAACCATAGCTCCAAACATACAAAAGGTCGTCTGAAACCATTTCAGACGACC
>NZ_KV794886.1:17563-31122 GCF_001808875.1 Neisseria sp. HMSC064E01 | reverse complement strand
AAGGTCGTCTGAAACCATTTCAGACGACCTTTCTTCTCCCTAGCTATCCATATTCAACCGCAACCGCCGCATTTGCCGCAGCCGCTGCTGCAATCGCGTTTTTTCGGTTTAAATACGAATTTTCGCAAGAGGAAGAATACGCAGGCGAGCATAATCAAGCCGACGATAATATATTGAGTCATGACGATAGTATCCTTGAAGAAATTTGGTAAACCACAAATGCGGCGAAGTAAGCCATCAGGAACAAATAGCCGGTAATCATCACCATATTTTTTGTGGATTTGGTTTCGCGTTTAATCACAGCCAATGTCGCGGCACACATGGGGGCGTACACATACCAAGCCAGGAAGGCGAAGGCGGTCGGCAGCCCCCAGTTGTTGTGTACGATCGGAATCAGCGCGTTTTGTACGGCGTCTTCAGACGACGCGCTGACGGCATAGACCGTACCCAGTGCGGCAACGACGACTTCACGCGCGGCGATGCCCGGAATCATGGCGATACACATTTCCCAAGTGAAGCCCAGCGGGGCGAATAATGGTTGGATAGCGTGGCCGAGCATACCCGCGAGGCTGTAATCGATTGCTGCGCCTGTTGCGCCTGCGGGCGGTTGCGGCCAGCTTACCAAGCCCCACAAAACTACGGCAAGGGCGAAGATAATCGTACCGGCGCGTTTGAGGAAGGCTTTTACCCTGTCCCACAGGCTGGTCATGATGTGTTTGAAGTTGGGCGTGCGGAAAGTCGGCAGCTCCATCAAGAGCGGGAATTGCTGCACGTTGCCTTTCATACGCGCCAAGCGTTTCATGATATATGCTGCCAAGGCGGCAGACAGGATGCCTGCGAGATAGAGGATAAACAGTGTCAGCCCTTGCAGGTTGAAAATCCCGCCTACGGTGCGGTCAGGAATGACGGCGGCGATAATCAGCGCGTAAACGGGCAGCCGCGCGGAGCAGGTCAGCAGCGGGGCGACAGCGATGGTAACGAGGCGTTCGCGCGGGTCATTAATCGTACGCGCCGACATCACGGCGGGAACGGCACAGGCGAAACTTGACAGGAGCGGGATAAACGAGCGTCCCGACAGACCGCTTTTTGCCATGAGGTTGTCCAACAAAAACGCCGCGCGCGGCAGGTAGCCTGAGTCTTCTAAAAGCAGGATGAAGGCGAACAGGATCGTAATCTGCGGCAGGAACACCAACACGCTGCCCAAACCGGCAATGACGCCGTTGACGAGCAAGTCGCTGAGGATGCCCGGCTCCATGTTGGCGCCTATCCATTCGCCCAGCGCGGTAAAGCCGCCTTCGATGGCGTCCATAATCGGCGCCGCCCAAGTGTAAACCGCTTGGAACACCATAAACAGGATGAACAGCAGCATAATCATGCCCCAAACGGGGTGCAGCACGATGTCGTCGAGTTTTTTGTGCCATGCGGGCAGCGTCATCTGGGTGCGTACCACTTGTGCCAAAATCGATTCGACTTCTTGATAAAGTTTGTCGCTATCCAGCGCATCGAGCGTGCGTTCGGCAGAGGCGGGGTTGGCGGGGAAAGAGCGTTTGCGCGGCAGCTTCACCACGGCTTCGCGTACCGCCTGTACGCCCGACGCGCTCACTGCAACTGTTTCCAAAACAGGTGCATCCAACAACTCGCTCAGTTTGGCCGCGTCGATATTCAAGCCCCTTCTGCGGGCAACGTCGCTCATATTCAGCGACACCACCATAGGCAGTCCCAGCGTTTTCAGTTCCAAAATCATGCGCAGGGTCATACGCAGGTTGGTCGCGTCGGCAACGGCAATAATGGCATCGGGCGGAATGCCCAGTTTGCCAACGACCACATCTTTTGCCACCGCTTCGTCGGGGCTGGTCGTGCGCAGGCTGTATGTGCCCGGCAGGTCAATAATGCGGACGGCCGCGTCGTCGAGGAAGGCACCCTCGCGCTTATCGACCGTTACGCCCGGATAATTGGCAACCTTGGCATGTGCACCGGTCAAACCGTTGAATAAAACGGTTTTGCCGCAGTTTGGCGCGCCAATCAAGGCAAAATAGCTTAGTTCCATGAATTGAACTCTCCTTTTTTGATTGTTTGATAAGTTTGGAGTGGGATTTGGGGAAAAGGTTTTGAAATTGTGTTTTCAGACGACCTAGGTCGTCTGAAAAGGATGGGGCGGTCAGATTAAATCCGCCTATGCCGCATTTTCAAAATGGAAACCTGCCTGCGTGTACAGCGGTCAGCCGTCAATCACATGGCACATAATTTTTCCCGCTTCTTCCTGCCGCAACGAGAATTGCGACTGGTTGCCCAAACGTACGGCAAACGGACCGCGTCCGAATCCGCCGACGGCAATCACCTGCAACGGCATTCCGCTTGAAAAGCCCAAGTCGGCAAGGCGGCGCGTAACCAGCGGGTCGAGTTCGCCGAAAGTCGAATTGGGGACGATGGAGTCGATGTGCGCGACTGCGCCTTTACTGAGTTTTGACAATGGTATGGCAGACATAGTGTGTTTTACTTTCGTTGTCGATTGAAAAAAGAGACAGCAAGTAAAGACGAATCAGACACAGGGTAGGCAGAGGCATATCTCAATGCCCGTCCCCGCAAAAGAAGTAGTTTTGATTGTTTATCACTTTGTTTCATTATGATAATAAATCTTGTTAACATAAAAATCAAATACAAAGCCACCAAGTTCCTTATTTTCAGACGACATATTGCGACAAATCAAAGAAAGCGAATGATTCGTTGTGAAAGTCGGGAAAGGCTATTGATAAGGTTTTCGTTTGGATGTTTTATGAAGGACTGAAGAGCAAAGGAGAGAATGATGAAAATCTACACCGCTGCAGAAATGCGTGAACACGAACAAATGGCAGTCGATAAAGGTACGACTTTCGAGCAACTGATGGAAAACGCGGGACAAGCCGCCGCCGCGGATTTGCTGCGCCGTTTTCCCAAAGCAGGACGCGCGTTAATCGTTTGTGGCAAGGGCAACAACGGCGGCGACGGTTTGGTCATCGCGCGCGTGTTGTCCGAACATGATTGGCAGGTAGATGTCGTTTTCGTCTTGGGAGACAAACTGTCGCCGCTGGCGCAGTTGAACCGCGAGCGTTTGAATCATTCAGACGGCGTTAGCTTTATCCGCCCCGACGAACTGGAAGGTCGTCTGAAAACAGGTTACGGCCTCGTTATCGAAGGCATTTTCGGAACAGGCTTCAGCGGCGCATTGCCCGAAACAGCCGCCGCCGTCTGCCGCCTGCTAAACCAAGCCGACGGCTTCAAAATCGCGTTAGACATCCCGACCGGGCTGAACTGCGACACAGGCGAAGCAGATCAAGACACCTTCCGCGCCGACCTGACCTACGCCTTCGCCTCCTACAAACCCGCGCATATGACTGAAGCAGGCAAAGCATATTGCGGCGAAACCGTGTGTTTGGATATTGGGATAGAGTGATTTTTTTTGAGATGAGGTGTTTGGGTTATTTCCAGCTTTGCACCAAATAAATGCCCAACGCCGTCAAGAGAAACGAGCCGAAAACATGCAGGCAGACCGCCGAAAAAGCCGTTGCCCAGCGTTGCGCTTGCATCAGAGTAACCATTTCCAGTGAAAAGCTGGAAAAAGTCGTCAGGCTGCCGAGAAAACCGGTAATCAGCAAAAGCTTCCATTGAGGATTCTCCAGCCATTCGGCGCAGATGCCGATTAAGAATGCGCCAATCCAGTTGGCAGCAAGCGTGCCGGCTGAAAGCGGAACGGATAGTGCGGCAAAGGCGAGAACGAGCAACCAGCGGGACAATGCGCCCAAAGCCGCGCCAAACGCAATCGCCATGACGTTTTGAAACATATCGAAATCCGGATGAAAAAATCAAATGTCGGGTTCGAGATTTTAACCGTATTTGCCAAAGGCTAACAAAAGGTCGTCTGAAAGTGGTTTTCCAGTTTCAGACGACCTTTCTTTCTGATAAAGCTGTTCAATCCCTCGGATTTCTGCTAGAAATCAGTAGAAGCTCAAGCATTTGAAAGATTCAAAATTAAATTGATTATTAACGTTGAAAATATTATTTATGATATTGAACTTATTAATTTTTCACACTTTTTTGCTTCATTCGTTATAATGTGAATCGTATGCACCATCGCATATTTTTAAAGTTAGGATTGATAAATGAAAATGAAATGGCTTGCCCTCGTAACCGCCGCCGCATTGAGTTTGACTGCTTGCGGCGATAAAAACAAACAGGCTTCTGATGCGCCTGAAAAAGCTGCCGCAGGCAAGACGGCGGATGCTTCAAAACAGGCTGACAAACCTGCCGAAGAAGCAAAATCTGTGGCTTCTTCAGGCAATTTCCTGGCTGATGCAGCCGCTCTGCAAGCTGCTGAAGATGCGCTGAAAGCACTGCCGCAATTCGGTGGCAAACCGCTCAATATTTTCCAAAATATCCATTTCTACGGCGGCGAACGTCCGCGTATTACCGTTGAAATTCAAGACCCTAGCAAACCTGACAATATTGACCACTACGAATTTGAAGACGGAAAATGGAGCGAGCCTCAAGCTGTCCGCATTTCCGGTGACGGCAATATGAAAGACAACGTGTTCCCGTTGGATGAAATCAAATTCGCCGATATCGCGAAAATCGCTCAAGCCTACGGCGAAAAAGCCAAAGAAGTGGAAGCTAAAGAAGCGGAATTGGATCATGTGTACTACGCCTTGTTCGTGCCGACCGGTAAGAGACAGTGGTACACCAGCAATCTCGAAACTGACCGTGCGGAATACGAATTTGAATTTAACAAAGACGGTACTCTGAAAAGCTTCAAAAAACGTTAATAGCTTGGACAGTCGGTAATTTATGCCCGACTACCCAATTTGATTTGAGACAGTTACGCTTGTCTTGATAGGGGTCGTCTGAAAAGCATTTTAGGTTTTCACTTCGTTGAAACCGTGCTTTCAGACGACCTTTTGCGTCTTCCCTTCATCACCTAAAACAACATTTCCCTACATTGTCTGTCATTTGATGTTTGTTAAAAATTTTGCCGACTATTCGTGTTACGCTTCGCAAACAAATTGATTTTTCAAGGGAAAGGAGTAGGGTATGCTGTCATTGAGAACGCAAATCGCCGGTTTTTCTTTTGACAACTGTCTGATGAACGCCGCGGGTGTAGCGTGTATGACCGTGGAAGAATTGGAAAAAGTCAGGCAATCTGCCGCAGGCAGCTTCGTCACCAAAACGGCGACGCTGGAGGTGCGGGCGGGCAATCCAGAGCCGCGTTACCGCGATGTACCGCTGGGCAGCATCAATTCCATGGGTTTGCCGAATCAAGGCATTGATTACTATTTGGATTATTTGCTGAACCTTCAAGAGTCGCATCCGGAGCGGACATTTTTCCTCTCGCTGGTCGGTATGTCGCCCAATGAAACACACACACTGCTGAAAAAAGTGCAAAACAGCGGATTTAAAGGCATTACCGAACTCAACCTTTCCTGCCCGAACGTCCCCGGCAAGCCGCAAATCGCCTACGACTTTGAAACGACCGAGCGGATTTTGGGCGAAGCCTTCGGCTACTTCGACAAGCCTTTAGGCATCAAACTGCCGCCGTATTTCGACATCGTCCATTTCGACCAAGCGGCGGAAGTGTTCAACCGCCATCCGCTGAAATTCGTCAACTGCGTCAATTCCATCGGCAACGGTATGTATATCGAAGACGAATCCGTCGTGATCCGGCCTAAAAACGGCTTTGGCGGCATAGGCGGCGAATACATCAAACCGACCGCGCTCGCCAATGTCCACGCGTTCTACCAAAGATTGAATCCGTCCATCCAAATCATCGGTACAGGCGGCGTTTATACCGGTCGCGATGCGTTCGAACATATCTTGTGCGGCGCGAGCATGGTGCAAATCGGCACGGCGCTGCATCAGCAAGATGTCGAAGTTTTCGAACGCGTTTCGCTTGGCTTGAAAGCCATCATGGTGCAAAAAGGCTACGAGACGCTCGAAGACTTCAAAGGCAAACTGAAATATCTGGGGTAAGTCTGCTCAGATGAAGGGGAAAAGGTCGTCTGAAAACCATCATACGGTTTCAGACGACCTTTTATTACAAAACGGCTGCCGATAGGTTTCTTTGGAAAATCCGGATATTGGGAGAGGATGTTTTGATTGTTGTCATTTTGCTCATACGGCAAGCATCGAAATAGCGTGTAAAAGGCGTTTTAACATTTATCTCTATAAGCAGGTTTGTTACAATTTCGGGAAAATTTTAGTGGAACCGCAAAATGCTGATGAACTCATCCGCCATCCTCCCTCCTGCCATGCTCGGCATTCTCGGCGGCGGGCAATTAGGCAGAATGTTTACCGTTGCCGCCAAAACCATGGGCTACAAAGTAACCGTTCTCGACCCCGATCCGAACGCACCGGCGGCAGCATTTGCCGACCGCCATTTGTGCGCGCCGTTTGATGACCAAGCCGCGTTGGACGAGTTGGCAAAATGCGCGGCGGTTACCACTGAATTTGAAAACGTCAATGCCGATGCGATGCGCTTTTTGGCAAAACATACCAACGTTTCCCCCAGCGGCGACTGCGTTGCCATCGCGCAAAACCGTATTCAGGAAAAAGCGTGGATACGTAAAGCGGGATTGCAAACCGCGCCGTATCAAGTGGTTTGCAGTTCAGACGACATCAGCGACGAAAGCGCGCAATTTTTGCCCGGCATCCTGAAAACGGCGACTTTGGGCTACGACGGTAAAGGTCAAATCCGCGTCAAAACGGTGGACGAACTCAAAGCCGCGTTTGCCGAACACGGCGGTGTGGATTGCGTTTTGGAAAAAATGGTGGATTTGCGCGGCGAGATTTCCGTTATCGTATGTCGTCTGAACAATGAAAACACGCAAACCTTCGACCCCGCCGAAAACATCCACGAAAACGGCATCTTGGCTTATTCCATCGTCCCCGCGCGGCTGAGTGCCGACGTGCAGCAACAGGCGCGGCAGATGGCGCAACGTTTGGCGGACGAATTGGATTATGTCGGCGTGTTGGCGGTGGAAATATTCGTCGTCGGCGATACGCATGAATTGGTCGTCAATGAAATCGCCCCGCGCCCGCACAATTCCGGCCACCATACGCTGGATGCCTGCGCCGCAGACCAGTTCCAACAGCAGGTGCGCATTATGTGCAACCTGCCTCCCGCCGACACCAAGCTGCTTTCTTCATGCTGCATGGCGAATATTTTGGGCGACGTTTGGCAGGAAGATGGCGGCGAACCGAATTGGCTGCCACTGCAAAGTCATCCAAACGCACACTTACACCTTTACGGCAAAAAAGCCGCGCGGAAAGGGCGCAAAATGGGGCATTTCACCGTTTTGTCCGCCGATGCCGATACTGCTTTTGAGGCAGCGGGAAAATTGCATCAAAGTCTTTGAATATAAAATATAATAATGGAAACAGCGTTCAGACGACCTCTGATCGTTTACGATAGAAACGTCGTCTGAACACGCATTACAACACATCTTACAACACATCTTGCCATGAGCCTTCTGACCATACTCCGTCCCGCAGTCGCACAAGATTGCCAAGCCATCCACAATGCCCATCTGCACGCCGTCCAATATACCTGCATCCGCAGTTACGACGATAAAGTATTGCATGCGTGGGAAGCATTGTTAGATATCGACAGCTACCTCGAAACCATTTCCGATCCCGGCAAAGCCTTTTGGGTGGTGGAATACAGGGGCGCGATACAAGGATTTTTCCAAGTGGACTTCAAAGAAGCCCAATTGGACGCGCTCTATGTTCACCCCTTCGTCCATAATCACGGCTTAGGTACAGCCTTGCTGCGCCGTGCCGAAGAGCTTGCTCATCAGGCGGGTCTGAGCTTTTTGAAACTGTACGCCTCGCTCAATTCCGTTCCTTTTTACCGTTTGAACCACTACGAATCTTTGGGTTCTGCCGTATTGCAGTTGAACAAAGACGTTAAGGTCAAGTGCGAACTGATGCGCAAATATCTATAAGCCGTTTTCAGACGATCTCCAAAGGAAGCCAAAGGTCGTCTGAAAATGTGTTTTCCATGTCAAACCTCAAAATATCCCAACGATGAAAACAGATTTCCAATCTGCCTTGAAAGCATTAGGCAAACAAGCCAAAAAAGAAGCCGAAGCGCGGGCGCATGAGCAAGCCTTGGTGAAGAAGCGCGAGGAAGAGAATATCGATTTCGCCAAAGCCGTAGGCGCAGTGACGCCCTTGAAAACCGCGCCGCGCTATGAAGCCCCGCGCGATAAAACGCCCATCAAACCCCGTCCGAAAGAGCAGGAAAGTTTGGCAGCTGAAGATTATTTCTACGTCGGCAGCGGCGCTTCTTGGGATGAACCGCCCGCTTCGTTCAGTAAAAACGGACAAGGTAAAAACGATTTGCAACGTTTGCGCAACGGGCATTATCCCGTGGTCGCCGATGTTGATTTGCACGGCTACACGCAGGAAGAGGCGCAACAGGTTTTAAACGAATTTATCGAATTTACCCAAAAACGGGGTGTATGCGCGGAAATCATCCATGGCAGCGGTTTGGGTTCGTCAGGCTACAAACCCGTTTTAAAAAACATGACGCGCCGCTGGTTGATGCAGCATCCAGATGTATTGGCTTATATCGAGCCGAGAGAAGGCAATGACGGCGCTGTACGCATTTTGTTGAAGCGCAGGCGCAAGGAAGAAGAATAGTTTGTGCTGGGTTGATTGGGCTGAGGCAATATTGCCTTGAGCACAATCTGCGAACTATGTCAAAGGTCGTCTGAAACTGGGATTAGGTTTTCAGACGACCTTTTCGATTTTGGAACACTGAATATTGCTTACGGCAGGAGCTTGCCCGGATTCATGATGTTGTGAGGGTCAAGCTGGGCTTTGATGGCGCGCATCAGGGCGATTTCCGACGGGGTGCGGACGCTGGGGAGCCAGTGTTTTTTGATGCTGCCAATACCGTGTTCTGCCGCGATGGTGCCGTGGCAGGCGAGGATGTGTTCATAGACGATGGTGTTGACGGCATCTTCGTAGCGGTAAGCGTCGTTGCTTAAAACGTCGGGCAGAAAGGTGTTGTAATGCAGGCTGCCGTCGCCCAAATGTCCGAAGCAGACGATTTGTATGCCGGGGAAACGGGCTTCCAAGGCGGGTGCGCATTGGTGAACAAAGGCGGCGACTTGGGCAATCGGGACGGCGATGTCGTGTTTGATGCTGGTGCCGAGCTTGCGCTGGGAGGCGGAAATGTTTTCACGCAGCGTCCATAGATCGAGGCGCTCTTGTTCGGATTGCGCGATGATGCTGTTTTCTTTGCCGTTTTGATAGAGAAACTCGGCAAGTTTTTCGTCGAGCGCGGCATCGGGAACGGAGTCGGTCAGTTCGAGCAGGACGTGCCAGTTTGCATCAGTCGGCTGTTTGAGATGACTGAACTCGGAAGACAATGCCAAGGCGTAGCGGCTGATCAGCTCGAAACTGGTCAGTCGTTCGGCAAAATGTCCTTGTACGGCTGTTAAAAGCT
The DNA here is from genome assembly GCF_001808875.1 of Neisseria sp. HMSC064E01. NCBI lineage: Bacteria > Pseudomonadati > Pseudomonadota > Betaproteobacteria > Neisseriales > Neisseriaceae > Neisseria > Neisseria sp. HMSC064E01. The sequence continues at coordinate 21,641 of NZ_KV794886.1, read as the reverse complement.
GTACGGCAGATTCGATGTCATCCAAACCTACCCATGCGGTCGCTATGGTTTGCGGACGGGCGAAGAGTTTGAGCGTGGCGGCGGTGATAATGCCGAGGGTGCCTTCACTGCCGATAAAGAGGTGGCGCAGGTCGTAACCGGTGGTATTTTTGTGCAGCGGTTGGAGATGGGAAACAAGTTCGCCATTGGGCAGGACGACTTCCAAACCCAATACCAAGTCGCGCATACTGCCGTAGCGTAAAACGTTTAATCCGCCGGCGTTGCAGGCGATGTTGCCGCCGATTTCGCACGAGCCTTCGCTGGCAAGACTGAGGGGAAACAGTCTGCCCGCTTCGGATGCCGCTTTTTGAACGTTTTGCAGGATTACGCCTGCTTCGACGGTGATGCTGTTGTCGGCAAGGTTGATTTCGCGGATACGTTTGATTTTGGAAAGGTTGAGCAGTACGCCGCCGGAAGCTACCGCTGCGCCGCACAAACCGGTATTGCCGCCCTGCGGGGTAACGGGGATACGGTTTTCAAAACAAAACCGCATGATTTCTTGTACATTTTCTATAGAATGCGGTTGCAAGATGATGTCCGGTTCGGAAACAAAGCGGCGGCGCTGGTCGTTTAACAGGGCCGGAGTGGCTTCGAGGATTTCAGCGGGGGAAAGGAATTCAAGAAAACGGTCGTACAGATTGGGCATAACGGGCAGCAGGATGGTTTGTGTGTGTACGGAAGATTATATAGCGGATAAGGGAAGCGAAAAACGGTAAAGGTCGTCTGAAAAACAAAAAAGCAGGATACAATCCGTATCCTGCTTTTTTAACTGTAAAAATATTATTTTGCAGCAGAAGCGGCAGAAGCAGCAGCTGAGCTGGCAGCAGAAGCAGCACCAGTTGCAGCAGAAGCAGCGGTATTAGCTGCAGAAGCGGCAGTGTTGGCAGCAGAAGCAGCGGTGTTAGCTGCAGAAGCGGCTTCAGTTGCAGAGGAAGCGGCAGAAGCAGCACCGGTTGCAGAAGAAGCGGCAGAAGCAGCAGTTTCAGAAGCACCGGAAGCGGTAGGAGCAGCAGTATCAGCGCCTTTGTTACAAGCAGCCAAAGCCAAAGATAACAGAGCAGCAGCAATCAGAGATTTTTTCATTTTGAGAACCTTCTTTAAATCGATTTAAGTAGAACAAAACAACAAAACGACATATCAGTCGTTTCATTTAGAGTAAAAATTCATTGCTGAATTTCCTGCATTATGCCCCACAGGGTGCTTCGGTGCAACGATACGGACGAATTAGTAATTTTTAATCAATCTGAAATGGACGAAAGACGGGGGTGAAACTAGTCCGCATTGGCTGTTATTCAATGTACATTTGAAATAAATTGTATAGTAAAATTTATTTATTTCATGCGTTTACATTTGAATAATACGCTATGGGTCTTTGTTTTCAATCGGTTTGAATGAAATGCGGGCAGTTGTTGCGCATAAAAGCAGAAAGTTGTAAAAAAGTTACACAGATATAAAGATTATCAAAATTTACGCTTTTGCGTGCAATATGTTAAATATTGTGCATATAAATTTATAATTGTTAGTTTTGATAATTTTGCGATAAATCTCCGTGCATGACGGCGGTGTGTTAGAATGCTTCAGATTTGTTGGCAGAGGGTTGTCAATAAAGAAAACCTGTTTTGATAAACGGTCATGATAAAGGATAAAAAATGGCTATTGAAAAAAATTCTGTGGTTTCGCTTCACTATGAAATGTACGATGCGGACAACCAACTGCTGGACAAAACCGAAGAACCCATCGTCTATCTGCACGGCGGATATGACGGCATTTTCCCTTTGGTGGAAGAAGCTTTGCACGAGAAAAACGTCGGCGATACCGTTGAAGTCGCGCTGTCACCCGATGATGCTTTCGGCGAGCAAGATCCCAGCCTGGTGCGTATCGAAGATGTCAGCGTGTTTCCGGTTGAAGTGGAGGTCGGCATGATGTTTGAAGCCGATGATCCTGAAACCGGCGATGTCTTGATTTACCGCGTAACCGACGTGGCGGACGGCAAAGCCGTTGTAGACGGCAACCATCCGCTTGCCGGCATGAAAATCTTGTTCAAAGCGACAGTTGACGGCGTACGCGATGCGACTGAAGAAGAAATCGCACACGGCCACGTTCACGGCCCGCACGGTCATCATCACTAATTAAGTTGATTTGCAATGTTAAGAGGTCGTCTGAAAACAGGATTGGGTTTCTGTTTTCAGACGACCTTTTTGTATTTTTCTAAGACTATTTTGGCAAAATAGTCCCCTTTACCTTTTCCTGTATCGTCTTCAGATGACTTTGCGCGTTCACTTTGCTCGGACCCAAATAGGTTGTCTGAAAAGTACGGTATGGTCGAGTTGGTGCGGGTCCATTTACGACTACCCGCCCAGCAAAGGCGCAACAAAATCCCGCCATTGTAGAGCAAGTCCTGCATTGATTTTGGTAAGGTTGTCGAGGAAATAGAAAAATGGCGGGTCTTGCACACCCTCTTGGTCGGCCAATTCTTCGTTCCATGCTGCTTCCCACAGGAAAAAGCCCATGGCAGAGTCTTGGCGACGTAAATGTGGGACATTTTTGAATTGATCATTATGATACTGCCAATGCAGCCTGCATTTATTTGCCAGTTCGACAGAGGAAATCCGGTCTTGGAAAAAGGTACGGGTAGCAGAAGGGTAGTCGAACAACATCAAGTGGCTTTGGCTGTAAGGGCGGACGTATCTGTCTAAAAAATCCAGAGATTTGAATATGATTTCTTGAGTCGGAACGCGCTTGAACAGTTCTGTTTCATCGTACCAATCTTCTACCAAAATGCTTTCAAATCCTGAGTATGCTTTTAACTCAGTCAGCTGTTCGGGCGTAATCAGTTGAATTTCGCCTATATCGTTTAATCGCATTTGGCGGTATCGGACAAATGCTTCCGGCAGTTTGACATCATATTGTGCCAATGCATGGAAAAAAGTTGATTCGTGTGCTTCTTGGACATAATACGCCGTGTATGGTGCGAGGAAATTGCGCGCTGAGAGTAGGGTAAGTAAATCGCTGCTGGCCGGATAGTGCGGAGTGGTATGGGTTTGCGTCCATTCACTCTTGGGACAGAGTATATATAGCCCCAAGCGCGTTGATGGGCATCGTAAAGCTCGTTTGAATACCATTTGCTGTTATGGAGAAATTCGGTTTCAATGAAATCGAGGCAGATGCGTAGGCGGAGAGTAGAGAACATAGCGGTTTAACCGGTATTGAAGATGATTAGGGTGGGACTTTGTTAATATGATACGTGTGTACCGCACACAACCCACCTATGAAGGCTACGGCTTGCTACGAATATTACCGTAATTGCTTAATAAGACATTTATAAACTCCTCTCCAAACTCTCTTATTAATACCTTCTCCATAGCCTTAAATCTTTCAATGTCTACAAACCAATCTCGATCCATCATATGGAATAATCTTATAGATTCTTTTTTTGAACTTTGAAATGCAAAAATACCCCAATTAACAGGTATATCCTGAACTGCAACCCAATTTAAATCAGTATCTGCCATAATAACTCCACCGTTGCCATAATCATTCGTAATGCCTGTTATTTTTCGTATATTTTTTATTAAATTATCATGCTCAAGAATCCAGTTTTCCACAACAATATTAAAATCACAGTCTAAAACATTAACTTGCTTATTAAAGCCACCTAAATCTAACAAGTCAGAAAATTCCTCAAGAAACTCTAAATCCATTCCAAGCCCAAAATCAAAGAACAAAAAAGTATCATACTTTGATATTAAAAAATTGTTGGGTAAAGAAAAATTCTGCCCAATAAAAATATCATTTATTTTTTTCATAAACATTTACTTTGTAACTATTTTTAAATCTAATTTTAATTCGCCGTCTTGATTCATTGCGGAAAGCCATTGTTGATAGCCAACCAATTTCCATCCATACCTACTCCAGTATTGTTTGGATAAAAATGATAGAGAAGGTCGTCTGAAAATTGATTTCAGATGACCTTGATGTTTTGTTGGGTCTCGACCCAACCTACGTTTGCTTGCTACGAATATTACCGTAATTGCTTAAT
>NZ_KV794886.1:7075-17463 GCF_001808875.1 Neisseria sp. HMSC064E01 | reverse complement strand
AATTTAAATCAGTATCTGCCATAATAACTCCATTATCACCATTATCATTTATATAGCTTACTACTCTTTTAACATATTCTAATGAGTCATCATGTTTAAGAATCCAGTTCTCTACAATAATATTAAAATCATAGTCAAAAACATTAACTTGTTGATTAAAGCCACCTAAGTCTAACAAGTCAGAAAAATCCTTAATAAACGCTGACTGTGTTCCAAGCCCAAAATCAAAGAACAAAAAAGTATCATACTTTGGTATTAAAAAATTATTAGGTAAACAAAAATGCTGTCCAATAAAAATATCATTTATTTTTTTCATAAACATTTCCTTTGTAACTATTTTGTAAATCTAATTTTAACTGGCTGTTTTGCTCCATTGCGGAAAAACATTGCTGATAGCCAACCAATTTCCATCCATACCTCCTCCAGTATTGTTTGGATAAAAATGATAGAGAAGGTCGTCTGAAAATTGATTTTAGATGACCTTGATGTTTTTTTTGAGTCTCGATCCAACCTACGCTTGTTGAAAACACCGTTTGGCGGTTTCAGACGACCTTTTTACACTTTATAAATAATTTGGAGTAAGAAACTACGTACGTACCTTGGGGCACGCACTCTACATATGGGCTATGGTTTGCTAGGGGGGATTTACTAAAGATTTGTTATTCATACCAAATACCATTTCCATCACTTCCATAGTCAGGATTGAGAAGCAAGAAATTAACAATATCCGATATTAGTAATGGGGAGGATAAGTCATCATATTTTTTATTATATGTGTTGCTTTTCCATTGGAATAATCACAGATAACTCCTCCCTTTTTTACAATGCTAGTCATTACATCCCTTAATATTTCAATAATCTCGCAATTTGATAATTCAGGAAAATCATCTTGTATTCCAATCTTGGTTCTCCATAGCCAAACTTCATCATCTAATATTTCGTTACTCCTTTTATCAATATAATCGTTTAAATCGCAGTATCCTTTAGCTTTTAACTTTTTATCAATATATATATGTTCTCTAGGGTTATGCATAATAAAAATCTCCTAATGTTATATTATTTTTGATGGATTTTAAAATCTCGTGGAAGCACTTTGGCATTGCAATCCAGTATTTCACTATGTCTTGACGAGTGCCTAATACCAAATTTATCGCCATTTGGTAATTCGTCCCAAGTTCCTATGCTGTTACTATATTCTCTAACTTTTTTTGAATTTTTTAATAGTTCTTTTCTTATATTGTTAAATTCTTGTTTTGAGACTGTTCTGATATTTTCGGTTGCTCCTTTATTAACTTTTTCAATATAATTTCCATTTTTATCTTTAACTATATTATCAATAGAGCTTTTTTCATTTTTCTTCCCATCATCGTCATCAGGTGGCATAGGGGTACCTGCTTCAGCCCCCACTATACCAGTATCCGTACGAGTACATTTTCCACAGCCTTTTTTATTGGCGTTATTTTGAGCTATGGCAGGTGGTACAGGCTTGGCAATAGCTTGCGCTTTAGTTTGTGATTGAGACTGTGCGATCTTAATAGCTTTACTGCCAGCATATCTAACTGCTGCTGAAGCTACAAATAAAAAGACCTTTTATAATTGCACCACCTTTTATTATAAGAGGGATTGCAAAGGCAAAAAGCCCCAAAGGACCAATCCAGTTTGGTTGCAGTGGAAGTAGTGGGTTTGTTGTCGGTTTTCTCCTTGTTAAATCGCAACGCTATAAAAACGCCCCGTCTTCAACGTGGCAAAGAAACTTTCCATTGGTGCATTGTCCCAACAGCTCGCCTTACGCAACATGCTTTGAATTATGGAATGTTCCGTAAGCAATTGCTTATATCCGAGCGTACGGTAAAACACGCTTTGGTCGGAATGAAGTAGCGCTTCTTTGCCTGTCAGTCAGTGAGTGGTTTTGGGCAGTATTTCCTTCACTATTTTTCTGTCGGCTGCGTATGCGCAGGTAGTGGAATACGGCTTGGTATTTGAAGTGTGATGTATGTTGAATCATAAAAAACTGCACTTTATGAGTTGGAGGGGATGTCCAACTCACAAAGTGCAGTTCAAGAATTTCAGACGACCTTTTTGTACGGATAAATCAGGAAAGCGATATGTCAGCGAAGGCAGGAAGAGAGCCAAAGCTGACGTTGGCGCGGGTTGAGCAGGTGGTAGAAGCGGTGTTGGATTTCTAATTCTTCTACGGCAAAATCCATGCTCGACAAGTAGCGGGTTTCGACATAATCGCGCGCGTTGTTTTGATCGAAATTATCTGCCGCAAGGATTTTCATAATGACTTGGCGGCGGTTACGGTCTGTGCGGACGAGTTTACGGTATGCTTTGTCCGATGCCTGTTTGTAATCATTACGGATGCGGCGCAAAGCATTGTGTTGGTCTTGCGTCAGATTAAGGGAGCGGATGTCGCAATTGGCTTGAAAATCGTCCAGCTTGATATATTGGGGGCCGGCGTGCACAGGGCTAACAGCCATCAGTAGCGCAACTGATAATGCACAGAGGGGTAAATAAGATTTAAATCCAGCAGACACAGTGTTTTCCTAGTTTCCGTAACCGCGCAAATATACCCGATTAGCGTGTGAAAGGCAGTATCCCTCCAGTTAACTTTTGTTAACTTCATATCTTTATTTTATTTCTGTCAAAACATATCGTTAACCAATAATTATCTATGCATATGCTTACTTTTGTTAAATATTAATAATGCATAGTTAGTGTTGCGTGAGGCGTTGGTGGTAGAATATGAAAAATTATCCGTTTATCAAACCACACCATCCGACTGGATTTCTATGAACCACAATTTCCGTATTGCGCCCAGTATCTTATCCGCCGATTTTGCCCGTTTGGGCGAAGAAGTAACGAAAGTTATCGAAGCGGGAGCCGATTTGATCCATTTCGACGTGATGGACAATCATTATGTGCCGAACCTGACGTTCGGCCCTATGGTCTGCGCAGCGTTGAAGCCTTATGCCACCGTGCCGATTGATGTGCATCTGATGGTCGAACCCGTTGACGATCTGATTCAGGCATTTGCCAAAGCAGGGGCGTCGATTATCACGTTTCATCCCGAAGCCAGCCGCCATATCGACCGCAGCCTGAGCCTGATTAAAGACGCAGGCTGTCAGGCAGGATTGGTGTTGAATCCGGCAACTCCCGCCTACATTTTGGAAAACGTATTGGACAGGTTGGACATGGTATTGCTGATGTCGGTCAACCCCGGTTTCGGCGGTCAAAGCTTCATCCCACACACCCTTGAAAAAATCCGTCAAGTGCGGGCGATGTTGGATCAGTACGAAGCGCAAGGCGGGCGGCACATTACCATCGAAGTGGACGGCGGCATCAAAACCGACAATATCGCCGCCGTCGCGGCGGCGGGCGCCGATACTTTTGTGGCAGGTTCGGCCATTTTTGGCAAGCCGGACTATAAGGCGGTGATTGATGCTATGAGGGCGGAACTGGCTTCTGTGGTCTAATGTGCTGAACTGCTTGGCAAATCGTTTCTCAATCTCTGTATCTTCTCAGACTTGATTACCTTGCTCTGCTTTAAAATCTATCCGCACCAACTACGCTGATAACAAAAGGTCGTCTGAAAACCAAAAATCCGGTTTCAGACGACCTTTCTTTATTTCGATACGCTTATTTTTCCATTTTCAAGCCGAAGTGCAGGTACGTGCGTTCGGTCGCCATTCTGCCTCGCGGGGTGCGTTGCAGGAAACCTTGTTGTATGAGGTAAGGCTCGATCACGTCTTCGATGGTGTCCGTGGATTCGCCGATGGCGGCGGCAACGTTATCAAGACCGACGGGGCCACCGCTGAATTTGTGCAGGATGGCTTCGAGGAATTTTCTGTCCATGACGTCCAAACCTTGTGCGTCCACATCCAGCATGCTTAAAGCGGCATCGGCGACAGCGGCATCGATTACGCCGTTGTTTTTCACATCGGCAAAATCGCGGACGCGGCGCAGTAGGCGGTTGGCGATGCGGGGCGTGCCGCGGCTGCGTTTGGCGACTTCCATCGCGCCTTCTTCGCCCATGTCGAGTTGCAGTAATTGCGCGGAACGGCTGACGATGGTGGCAAGGTCTTGATTTTGATAAAACTCCAAGCGGGCAACGATGCCGAAGCGGTCGCGCAGTGGGTTGGTCAGCATACCTGCGCGGGTGGTCGCGCCGACGAGCGTGAAGGGCGGCAGGTCGATTTTGACGGAACGGGCGGCAGGGCCTTCGCCTATCATGATGTCGAGTTGGTAGTCTTCGAGCGCGGGGTAGAGGATTTCTTCGACGACGGGGCTGAGGCGGTGGATTTCGTCGATGAACAATACGTCGTGCGGCTCGAGATTAGTCAGAAGGGCGGCAAGGTCGCCGGCGCGTTCGAGGACGGGGCCGCTGGTTTGGCGCAGGTTGACGCCCAGCTCTTTGGCGATGATGTGCGCCAGCGTGGTTTTGCCCAGCCCGGGCGGGCCGAAGAGCAGGGTGTGGTCTAGGGCTTCGCCGCGTTTTTTGGCGGCTTGGATAAAGATGGCGAGCTGTTCTTTGGCTTTGTCTTGCCCGATATAGTCGTCCAGCGTTTTAGGGCGCAGGGCGCGCTCAAGCAACTCTTCCTGCGAGGAGATGCTTTGGGCGGTGATGATGCGCTGGGGTTGGGCGGCGGTCAGGTTGTCGGTTTGCAGCATGGGTTTTCCGATGGGTTCGGGGTCGTCTGAAAAGCGGTTTGCCGTTTTCAGACGACCTTTTTGAAAGGGATTCAGCCGCGTGTTTCGCGCCAAACGAGGTAATCGCGCAGGGGCGGCATGGGCGGGTTGATGCAGTGGGGGCAGATGCCTGTGGTGTCTTCGTCGTCGCTGTCGATGTGGTAGGCGTTGGGGTCAAAGCGCACCTGCTGCATCACCGCCTGCGCCAATGCCTGCGCCTGAACGACGTCGAAGGTGAATTTTTCGAGGATTTCGTTCAACAGGCGGATTTCGCCTTCGCTGAATTCTACGCTGTGTTTGAGGATGAGGCGTTGGTAATCTTCGTTGTTGATTTTGGGCAATAAATCGGTTTGTAGGGTCATGGTTTTTATATTTGTAACGAAATGGCTGAGAGGCAGATTATAGCGGATATGGCGGCAGCTGTTTTAAAGGTCGTCTGAAAGTTGACGGGCTTTAGCGGATGCTGGGATAAACCTGTTCAATTCAGTATTGATTATCTGAGCATCACGGCTGTCAAAAAAATCGCCGATAAGTATGGTTTTTTCCTGATAATCGAAAGACCATGCGCCTTGTTTGCATTTTTGGATATGTAAGATATTGGGGATATCGTTTTTTGGTTGTTTTATACCATTTTGGTAGTAGTTTTTGTTTGGGTACTCAGCTTCCCTTCCTCTTGCAACAGGAGCTTTGGGAATATTGTCACGAAACTGCCATTCGGAAATTTCTGATAGCGGAAAACTACGCCAACGTCCAATGGAGAACAAGGTGTATCCATGAGACAGGGTATGGTTACGGATCTTGATGTTTTCACGTACGAAAAGTTGCCAGAGAAGGCTGTAAACCAGTGAGCCGACTAGGTAGAAAGTAAAAAGTATATGGATAAGAATTATTATTGGATCAGTGAAATAATGCTCTTCAAGGTAAAACGGCGCGATGCATGTAATAGCAAAGGAAAATATAAGAAATAGAGCGGTAAAACCGATTTCCTGAGAGTCATGTACAACACGAGCAGACACAGTAATGCCGTCGGGCGCGCGTTCGATTTTATAACGTGAAGATGTCATCAATAGCTTCCTATTTTTCTGTCTTATACGCTTTTTGCAGCGGGGCGATTTGAGCCAAGCGCGCGCGGTCGATTTCTTCGGCGATAAGGTGCGCTTTTTCCTGCGCGCGGCATTCGGCGGCGATTTTGCCCGAATCCACTTGGTTGGCGGCTTCGAGCAGGGCGAGCCAGTGCGCGCGTTGCGGGTAGGGGGCGTTTTCGCGGTTCAGACGACCTTGTGTATCGGCAATGCAGACATTTAAAGCGGCGGCGAAGCGTTCGGGTCGTCTGAAAGCGTCGGTTTTTTTCAAAACGGTTAAGATGGTTTTGTTTTTGAATTGCCCGACTTGGTGGAACATAATGTGCCAGCGGCAGACAAGTTCGGCAAGCTCGGCGCAGTGTCTCGGCGTGCGCAGTCGCTGATTGACTTCGCGCACGGGTTCGACGCCTGCGAGGTCGTGTCCGTGGTGTTTGGGCAGGATGTTGGGCGGTGTTTTGGCTTTGCCTAAATCGTGCAGCAGGGCGGCGTAGCGCTCGGGCAGGCTCAGCCCCATATCGGCGGAGCGTTGCAGCGTCATCAGGGTATGGATGCCGCTGTCGATTTCGGGGTGATAGTCGGCGCGTTGCGGCACGCCGAAGAGGGCATCGACTTCGGGCAGCAAGACTTTGAGTGCACCGCATTCGCGCAATACTTCAATCATCCTGCGGGGATTTTTTTCCATCAAACCTTTCGCCAACTCCTGCCAAACGCGTTCGGCAACCAAAGCGTCCGCTTCACCGTTTTCAACCATCTGCCGCATCAGTTTCATGGTTTCTTCGGCGATTTCAAACCCGTAGCGCGCGGCAAAGCGGGCGGTACGCAGGATGCGGACGGGGTCTTCGGCAAAGGCGGGCGAGACATGGCGCAAAATGCCCGCTGCCAAATCCTGTTGTCCGCCGAAGGGGTCGATGATGAGGTCGTCTGAATCCTGCGCCATCGCGTTGATGGTCAGGTCGCGGCGCATCAAATCCTGCTCCAGCGTAACGTCTTTGTCGGCGTGGAAACTGAAACCGGCATAGCCCTTGGCGGTTTTACGTTCGGTACGGGCGAGGGCGTATTCTTCGTGGGTGTCAGGGTGGAGGAACACGGGAAAATCTTTGCCGACCGGCTGGAAGCCTTGCGCCAGCATGGTTTGTGCGTCGGCACCGACGACCACCCAGTCGCGGTCTTTGACGGGCAAACCTAAAAGATAATCGCGGACGGCGCCGCCGACGAGGTAGGTTTTGATGGTGTGTGTTTTCTGAGTCATTGAATTGGTCTTGGGTAACAATCAGAATGTATAGTGGATTAACTTTAAACCAGTACGGTGTTGCCTCGCCTTAAGCTCAAAGAGAACGATTCTCTAAGGTGCTGAAGCACCCAAGTGAATGGTTCCGTACTATCTGGATTTTGGGGAATTTTGCAAAGGTCTCTATCTGTACTATCTGCGGCTTCGTCGGCTTGTCCTGATTTAAATTTAATCCACTATATTGAAGCTTGGTCAGATGGGCATTCTGTCTGCAATCATGTGAATAAAGGTCGTCTGAAAAAACGGTTTGGCGAAATTCACTCTTTATTCTAGCGAAACGCGTTGCACTCGTTTTCAGACGACCTTGTGGCAAAACGTAAGGTTTATTTTGCCGCTTTGTTGCTGTCGATAATCTTCAGTCCGGCTGAAACCAGGCTGCCGATGTCGGCGACGTTGGCAGGCATAATCAGCGTGTTGCTTTCTTTTGCCAAATTGCTGAAGGCGGCGACATATTGCTCGGCAACTTTCAGGTTGACGGCTTCTGAGCCGCCCTCTGAGCGGACTGCCTCTGCGATTTTGCGGATGGCGTCGGCGTTGGCTTCGGCAACCAGGCGCAGGGCTTCGGCTTCACCTTGTGCGCGGTTGATGCGGGCGATTTTTTCACCGTTTGACGCGTTGATGGCGGCTTGCGCTTCACCTTCAGACTGTTGGATTTCCGCTTCGCGCTGACCGCTGGCGAGGTTGATTTGCTCGATTTTGCGGCCTTCGGATTCGGCGATGCGGGCGCGTTTTTCACGTTCGGCGGTAATTTGCGCCTGCATAGAACGCAGGATTTCTTGCGGCGGAACCAAGTCTTTGATTTCGTAACGCAATACTTTCACGCCCCATGCGCCTGCCGCTTCGTCGAGCGCGGAAACGACGATGCTGTTGATTTCGTCACGTTCTTCAAACGTTTTGTCCAACTCCATGCGGCCGATAACCGAACGCAGCGTGGTTTGAGCAAGCTGGGTAATCGCCATGATGTAGTTGCTGGAGCCGTAGGAAGCGAGTTTCGGGTCGGTTACTTGGAAGTAGATGATGCCGTCAACGGTAAGCTGGGTATTGTCGCGGGTGATACAAACTTGGCTGGGAACGTCCAAAGGCACTTCTTTGAGCGAGTGGCGGTAGGCGACGCGGTCAACGAAAGGAATCAGGATGTTCAGACCGGCAGTCAGCGCATTGTGGAATCTGCCGAGGCGTTCAACGACGTAAACTTCCTGTTGCGGCACGACGATAAACGACTTGAAGCCGAAAATCACGACGACAATCAGCAGGATGACGGGGAAGCTGTATAGAAATTCCATTGTTTTTCCTTATGCTGTGAGAGCAAAAATTAATATTAATAGATGAATATTTTCAGGAAGGGTAATTAATTCGCCCATGATGCTCCTTTCAATCGTATGATCAATTTAAACGAATCAGCAAAACATTACCGTTTTTACCGGTAATAACGGCGGTGGAGGTCGTCTGAACGGCGTCGGCATTTTCAGCCTGTGCCTGCCAGTATGTCCCCCGATAAGAAACTTCATAGCAATCGCCGTGAAGGCGCTGGAGGATATGAACAGTCTGTCCGATGTCCAAATCATCATTCAGTTCCTGGCGTGGCGCAGTTTTTTTGAACTTGCCGTGTACCAGCCAGATACCGGCGGCGGATAAAACGGCTGCCGCTGCAACGGCAATCGAAGTATCACCGGTCAGCCAATACACCAATCCCGCGCCGAACAAAGCCGCACTGACAACCAAGAGATACACAGTGCCGACAAACAGCTCGACAATCAGAACGGCAGCAGCAGCGATAAACCAAGCAGTCATATAGATTCCTTAAGATTCGGGTGGTACAGACTCCATCATAACGGCACAAAGGCTGACTGACAATTCAATCATGACGATATTTTATTTTAGATGTCCGATGGGAATGGGCGGTCAGTAGAAAAAGCGTCATATCCATCTTGCTGCGTTATAATGATTTTTCACGATCATGAGGGCATCAGTATGCAAACTTGGCACGAAGCAATCGGCTCGGAAAAGTCCGAACCCTATTTCCAACAGATCATCGAAACCGTCAAAAAAGAGCGCGGCATGGGACGGATTATCTATCCGCCTGCCGAAGACGTGTTCAACGCCTTTAAAGCAACCGAATTCGGTAACGTCAAAGTCGTGATTCTGGGGCAAGACCCGTATCACGGCGCAGGACAGGCGCACGGGCTGGCGTTTTCCGTCCGCGAAGGCATCGCCGTTCCGCCTTCGTTGGTCAATATTTACAAAGAGCTGGCGGACGACATCGAAGGCTTCCAAATCCCGCAACACGGCTATCTGCAACATTGGGCGGAACAGGGCGTTTTACTGCTCAATACCGTCCTGACCGTCCGCGCGGGGCAGGCGCATTCCCATGCGACATTGGGCTGGGAGCGCTTTACCGACGAAGTCGTCAACCAAATCAACCAAAACCGCGAACACGTCGTTTTCATGCTTTGGGGCAGCCACGCGCAGAAAAAAGGCGCGTTTATCGACCGCAGCCGCCATCTCGTCCTCAGTGCGCCGCACCCCTCGCCGCTGTCCGCATATCGCGGCTTCTTCGGCTGCAAACACTTTTCCCGCGCCAATGCCTATTTGCAGGAAAACGGCATGACGCCGATAGATTGGCAGGTATGAAACAGGTCATCTGAAAACGGCAGCCCAGCAAACCGGACAATCCACCCACCGTCTGAACAAGCCTTCCTTTTTCAGACGACCCTTTCCCACCCCCACAGGAGAACACTATGCAGGTAACGACTTCAGCCATTGCCAACGGCGAATTTGAAGACAAATACGGCAAACGCGGCAGCCAATTCAGTCCGAACAACATGCCGACTTACTCCATCCCTTTTGAAATCAGCGGCGCGCCCGAAGGCACGAAATCCTTTGCTGTCGTTTTGGAAGACAAAGACGCCATTACCGCCAGCGGATTTGTGTGGACCCACTGGCTGATTTCCGACCTCAAGCGCACCTCCGTCGCCGAAAACGAAAGCCTGACCGCCACTGACTACACGCAAGGCGCAAACAGTTGGGCAAGCCTGTTGGGCAAGTTGGACATCGAAGAAGCCACAGGCTACGGCGGTATGTATCCGCCCAACTGCCGTCATCGCTACGAACTCATTGTTTACGCACTCGACACCGTATTAAACCTACCGCGCGGCTTCCGCTTCAACGACCTGCACTTTGCCATGCAGGGACATATTTTAGACAGCGCAAGCGTAATGGGAACGTATGATGTATAAAGCCTGAGCGGTCTGTTTGACAAAAGGTCGTCTGAAAACCAATTTCAGACGACCTTTTTCTTTTTTATAGTGGATTAAATTTAAACCAGTACG
>NZ_KV794886.1:0-6975 GCF_001808875.1 Neisseria sp. HMSC064E01 | reverse complement strand
TGTCCTGATTTAAATTTAATCCACTATATTAGTGACGGTTATTAATGATGACTGCAACCGCCGCCATGGCTTTCGCGCAATGCTTCTGCGGCCTGCTCGTCGGCATGGTAGCTTGAGCGGACCATGGCGCCGATGGCAGCGTTGGTGAAGCCCAGTTCGTATGCTTCTTTTTCAAAGATTTTGAACTGGTCGGGCGTGACGTAGCGTAAGACGGGCAGATGTCCGTCTGAAGGCTGGAGGTACTGGCCGATGGTAATCATCTCGATATTATGCGCCCGCATATCGCGCATGATTTCGCGCACGTCTTCGTCCGTTTCACCCAAGCCGACCATGATGCCGGATTTGGTCGGGATGTGCGGCATCATTTCTTTATAGCGGCGCAGCAGGTCGAGGGAGTGCTGATAGTTGGCACCCGGACGGGCTTTTTTGTACAGGCTCGGATGGGTTTCCAAGTTGTGGTTCATCACGTCGGGCGGGGTTTCGGCAAGGATTTTCAGTGCAATGTCCAAGCGGCCGCGGAAGTCGGGAACAAGGATTTCGATTTTGGTGTTCGGACTGGTTTCGCGGATGGCTTTGATGCAGTCGGCGAAATGCTGTGCGCCGCCGTCGCGCAGGTCGTCGCGGTCAACGGAGGTGATGACGACGTAACGCAGGTTCATGGCTTTGACGGATTCTGCGAGGTGTTTCGGTTCGTCGGGGTCAAGCATATTCGGGCGGCCGTGTCCCACGTCGCAGAACGGGCAACGTCGGGTACAAATGTCGCCCATAATCATGAAGGTCGCTGTGCCTTTGCTGAAACATTCGCCGATATTCGGGCAGGAGGCTTCTTCGCAAACGGTGTGCATTTTTTGTTCACGCAAAATGTCTTTGATTTCAAAGAATTTGCGTGACGGCAGTTTGGCGCGTATCCATTCGGGTTTTTTCAGTTTTTCCTGAAGGGGGACGACTTTGATGGGGATGCGTGCGGTTTTGTCCGCGCCTTTGAGTTTGACGCCGCGTTTGGGATCGTCAACTTTGATTTCGCTCATTAATTGTTCGCTTTCGGTGTGAGTTGTGTCTCGAGGTGTGCGGTCAGTTTTTGTGCAACTTCGTCCAAGGAGGGACAGGGTTGGACAAAATCCGCGATTTGGGTCATTTCCATGCCGGCATAGCCGCAGGGGTTGATGTGGGTAAATGGGCTTAGGTCCATATTTACGTTCAATGCCAGACCGTGATAGACGGAGCCGTCTTTAATACGCAAGCCGAGTGAGGCGATTTTGCGCTCGCCGACATAAACGCCGGGGCGTTTCGGGTCTGCCGCCGCTTTAATGCCGTATTCCGCCAACGTGGCGATGATGCTGTTTTCAAGCGCGGAGACGATGTTGCGAACGCTGGTTTTGCGGCGTTTGAAGTTGATCATGGTGTAAACGACCAACTGACCGGGACCGTGATAGGTGATTTGCCCACCCCGGTCGATTTGCACGACGGGTATATCGTCGCGAATCAGGAGATGTTCCGGTTTGCCTGCCAGACCTTGCGTGAAGACGGGCGGATGCTCGACCACCCATAATTCGTCTTCGGTATGTTCGTCGCGGGCTGCGTTGAACGCTTTCATGGCTTCGAAAGTCGGTTGGTACTCGACCATGCCTTTATGCACGATTTTCATATCAGTACACCACTTTCACCATTTCGTGATCGGTCAGGGCGCGGTAGATTTTGTCCAGTTGCTCTTTGCTTTCGACGTTTACTTTGACGGTTGCGCCGGTATAGTTGCCCTTGCTGCTTTGACGGGTGGTGATGTGGTGGGGTTCGGTATCGGGCGCGTGCTGGCGGACGGTTTCCAGGATATTTTTTTCAAATTCGGGATGCGCGTTGCCCATGACTTTGATGGGGAATTGGCAGGGGAATTCGATGAGTGAGGTTTGGTCGGTCATGGCTGACTCCTGATGTGCTGTATGCCGAGAGGTCGTCTGAAAAGTTTCCAGCCTTTCAGACGACCTCGAACGGCGTGTATTTTATCGCAAAAAGTTGCCGATAAAAATAGAAGCGTACATCGGCTTTTTCAAGTCTTGAAATACGCTTTTCCATCCCAATTTAAGCCACATTCCGAATTTATTACCAAGTAGAGAACAATATGCCGACAAAAGAAAAACATTTTGAGGAATACAGCGCACTGGCAACCCTGCCTTTACGCGATGTCGTCGTTTATCCGCACATGGTGCTGCCGCTGTTTGTAGGCCGCCCGAAATCCATTGCGGCATTGGAAGCGGCAATGGCGAATGACGATCCGGTGTTTTTGCTGGCGCAAATCGACCCGAACACCGAAGATCCGACGGCGTCTGATTTGCACCGTACGGGTACGGTCGCGCAGGTTTTGCAGGTGTTGAAGCTGCCTGACGGCACGGTAAAAGTATTGGTCGAAGGTATCCGGCGCGGCAGAGTGTTGACCATTGAAGAGAGAGGCGGGTTGTTCCTGTCTCATGTCGAAGCTGTCAACGAGTATGCGGATGCGGACAATCCCGATATTGAAGCCATTCGCCGCACGCTGCTTACCCAGTTTGACCAATACGCCAAGTTAAATAAAAAAATCCCTGCAGAAATCATCAATACCATCAACGGCATCGATGATAACAGCCGTTTGGTGGACACGATTGCGGCGCATTTGCAGTTGAAACTGGAGCAGCGCCAACAGATTTTGGAAACCTTCGGCATTATTGGCCGTATGGAGTTTCTGCTTGCCCAGTTGGAATCCGAACTGGACATCATGCAGGTTGAAAAACGCATCCGCGGCCGTGTCAAACGCCAGATGGAAAAATCCCAGCGCGAGTATTATCTGAACGAGCAAGTGAAAGCGATTCAGAAAGAATTGGGCGAAGAAGACGAACGTGGCGAACTGGATGCGTTGGAAGCAAAAATCAAAGAAGCGGGCATGACCAAAGAAGCCGAAGAGAAATGCCTGTCCGAACTGAAAAAGCTCAAAATGATGCCGCCTATGTCTGCGGAATCCACCGTGGTACGCAACTACATCGATACTTTGCTTGAGCTGCCGTGGAAGAAAAAATCCCGTGTCAGCAAAGACATTGCCAAAGCCGATTTGGTGTTGAACGCCGACCACTATGGCTTGGAAAAAGTCAAAGAACGGATTTTGGAATACCTTGCCGTCCAAAAACGTATGGATAAGCTCAAAGGCCCGATTCTGTGTTTGGTCGGTCCTCCGGGGGTGGGTAAAACCTCTTTGGGCGAATCCATTGCCAAAGCAACAGGCCGTCAATATGTCCGCATGGCTTTGGGCGGCGTGCGCGATGAAAGCGAAATCCGCGGCCACCGCCGCACCTATATTGGCTCTATGCCCGGCAAAATCCTGCAAAACATGGCTAAGGCAGGCGTGAAGAATCCGCTGTTCCTGCTTGACGAAATCGACAAATTGGGCAGCGACTTCCGAGGCGATCCTGCCAGCGCATTGCTTGAGGTGCTTGATCCTGAGCAAAACAACAAGTTTGCCGATCATTATGCGGAAGTGGATTACGACTTGAGCGATGTGATGTTTATCGCCACATCTAATAGCTTGAACATCCCGACCCCGTTGCTCGACCGCATGGAAATCATCCGTTTGTCCGGCTATACCGAAGACGAGAAAATCAATATCGCCATGCAGTATCTCGTGCCGAAGCAAATGAAGCGCAATGGCGTGAAAGAAGGCGAATTGGTAGTCGAAGAAAGCGCGGTACGCGATATCATCCGTTATTACACCCGTGAAGCCGGTGTGCGTTCGCTTGATCGCGAGATTGCCAAAATCTGCCGTAAGGTGGTGATGCAGATTACCTTGAACGAAGATAAGAAGAGGTCGTCTGAAACCAAGAAAACCAGCAAAGCCAAGCCTAAAGCGATTAAAGTCAATGAGAAAAACCTGCATGACTACTTGGGTGTGCGCCGCTTCGATTACGGCGTTGCCGAAAGTGAAAACCGCATCGGACAGGTTACCGGTTTGGCGTGGACGGAAGTCGGCGGCGAATTGCTGACTGTCGAAGCCGTGGCGTTGCCGGGCAAGGGCGTGATCCAGTGTACCGGCCAGTTGGGCGACGTGATGAAGGAATCTGTGTCCGCGGCATGGTCTGTTGTCCGTTCCCGTGCAGAATCAGTGGGTTTGGCTCCTGATTTTTACGAGAAAAAAGACATCCATGTTCACGTTCCCGAAGGTGCAACGCCGAAAGACGGCCCGAGCGCAGGTATCGCCATGACTTTGGCGATGGTGTCTGCCTTTACCAAAATTCCGGTGCGCGCCGATGTGGCGATGACAGGCGAAATCACCCTGCGCGGCGAAGTCTTGCCAATCGGCGGTTTGAAGGAAAAACTGTTGGCTGCCTTGCGCGGCGGCATCAAACACGTCCTGATTCCGAAAGACAACGTCAAAGACTTGGAAGAAATCCCTGAAAACGTGAAAACCGGCCTGACCATCCATCCGGTCAAATGGATAGACGAAGTCCTCGCTTTGGGCTTGGAAAGCCAGCCGACACCTTGGGTTGCGCCTTTAAGTACCGAAGAGGCGCAGGTTGAAGCCGCTAAGCCTAAGTCAAGGGCGAAAGCGACCAAACACTGATTTTGTAAAAAATGTGTTGCAAAAGATGCGGGTTTGCCTTGAAAGCCTGTAAAATAGGGCAATTCCGCATTTTTTGCTTGACACGGTATTTTCAGAATTGCTATAAAGCGCAAAGGTACTCAAAAGTACGAAGCCCCGAGTATTCGGGCATTTCATTATTTTCAACGATAGGAAGGGACTGATTGTGAATAAGTCTGAATTGATCGAAGCAATTGCTCAAGAAGCCGGCATTTCTAAAGCTGCCGCCCAAAAAGCTCTGGATGCCACTACCAATGCTGTAACCAACGCTCTGAAAAAAGGCGACACCGTCACTCTGGTCGGTTTCGGTACTTTCTACGTTGGTGAGCGCGCAGAGCGTCAAGGCCGCAACCCTAAAACTGGCGAGCCTCTGACCATCGCTGCCGCTAAAACTCCTAAATTCCGTGCCGGTAAAGCATTGAAAGATGCTCTGTAAGCATAGATAGGTTTCAAGCCCGATAAGAATCGACTCTGGAATAGGAGTCGATTTTTATTTTGTGCTGTTGTTATCCATTTAAAATCAAAAAAGTTTGTGAATGATGCCAGCTTATATGGTTGGGTTTTATGGCTTTTTAGATTTTCAGACGACTTCGGGTGCTATTAGCGAGGCGCAAAGCCACACATTTCCAGAAAGTCTTTTGTTTGCTATACTTTCAGCGTTTAACTTTTGCAATTGTTTATAAGGAGCGCAAAATGGCAGATTTTAATAAAATCTTGACGCCGGGTGATGTCGATGGCGGCATTATTAATGTTGTGAACGAAATTCCTGCGGGCAGCAACCATAAAATCGAATGGAACCGTAAATTAGCGGCCTTCCAACTCGACCGTGTTGAGCCTGCAATTTTTGCCAAGCCTACAAATTACGGTTTTATTCCCCAAACTTTGGATGAAGATGGCGACGAGTTAGATGTATTGCTGGTTACGGAGCAACCATTGGCTACCGGTATCTTTTTGGAAGCGCGTGTCATTGGTGTAATGAAATTTGTCGATGATGGCGAGGTTGACGATAAAATCGTTTGCGTTCCTGCCGATGACCGCAATAACGGCAATGCATACAAAACATTGTCTGATTTGCCGCAACAATTGATCAAGCAAATCGAATTCCATTTCAACCACTACAAAGACTTGAAAAAAGCAGGCACGACCAAAGTCGAATCTTGGGGCGATGTTGAAGAAGCGAAACAAGTCATTAAAGAATCGATTGAGCGTTGGAATAAACAAGCTTAATGATATAAGCAACTGGGAGGTCGTCTGAAAATATTTTCAGACGACCTTTCTGCCTTTTAATGGCAACGGTACGAGCTTGGCGTTTGCCTGTTTGGCAGAAGAATTTTTTGGTATGATTGCTCCTTATATTTTCTATCGATAGGTTTGCACTATGTCTGTCTATACGAGTGTTTCTGATGACGAAATGCGGGAGTTTTTGACCCAATACGATTTGGGCAACTTTGTATCGTTGCAGGGAATTGCACAGGGGATTACGAACAGCAATTATTTTTTGACGACCACGACCGGGCGTTACGTTTTAACTGTATTCGAAGTATTGAAGCAAGAGGAGCTGCCGTTTTTCTTGGAGCTGAGCAGGCATTTAAGCAGCAATAGCGTAGCTTGTCCTGCCCCGATTGCGCGTAGAGATGGCAAGCTGGATTCTGTTTTGGTGGGCAAACCTGCTTGTCTGGTTACTTGCCTGAACGGTTCGGATACCAGCTGGGCAACGGAAACACAATGTTTCAATACGGGGGCGATGCTGGCGAAAATGCATATTGCCGGACAAAGTTTCCCGCAAAAAATGGCGAATCCGCGTTACGACCGCTGGTGGCATGATGCTTGTAGTCAGCTTTTGCCGGTATTGAGTGAGGATGACGCGGCTTTATTGCAAAAGGAGATTGCTCACTTGGATGGTAATCTGGGTAACAATCTGCCTTCAGGCATTATCCATGCCGATTTGTTTAAGGATAATGTTTTATTGGATGGGGAGAACGTGGCAGGCTTTATCGATTTTTACTATGCCTGCAACGGAAATTTTATGTATGACTTGGCAATTGCCGTCAATGACTGGGCAAGAACAGCCGAGAACAAGCTGGATATTGCTTTGCAAGATGCTTTTGTTAGAGGCTATGAAAGCGTTAGGCCGCTGTCTGATGAAGAGCGCGAATATTTCCCGATTGCACAAAGAGCGGGATGTATTCGGTTTTGGGTGTCACGTCTTTTAGACTTTCACTTTCCACACACCGGTGAAATGACCTTCATTAAAGACCCTAATGCTTTTAGAGATTTGTTATTAAGTTTGAATTGATTGGCAAGCCGCAGTTTTAATATAACCAAAGAAACAAAAGGTCGTCTGAAATGTGAACTGGCCCCCAAATCTTGGACACTCATAA
>NZ_KV794885.1:0-522 GCF_001808875.1 Neisseria sp. HMSC064E01 | reverse complement strand
ACGGTTCGCAGATACCGCTTAATATTCGCCCACACCTTCTCAATCGGGTTGAGCTCAGGTGAATAAGGTGCAAGAGGCAATACCTTATGTCCCAATTTTTCCTCCATTTTCCGTAAGACACCCATACGGTGAAATCGTGCATTATCTAAAATAATCACCGATTTTTGAGTCAATGCGGGCAGTAGGCATTGCTGAAACCACGCTTCAAAAAAGACTCCGGTCATCGTATTTTGATAAACCATCGGAGCAATCAGCCGGTTGCCGACTTGTGCGGACACCAGAGATAAGCGTCGGTATCTTTTTCCACTTATCTGCGCTTTCACTATTTGCCCTTTCGGGCTGCGGGCATAGGGACGGAACAGGTAGCGGTCAAATCCTGTTTCATCCAAATAAACACGTTGGTAGTCGGAAAATTCGGCCAGCTGTGTCAAATAATGCGTTACTTTGGCCGGGTCTTGTTCTTTGTAAGTGGTGGTCTTTTTTTGCGCGTCATCCCCATCTGTTTGAGTGCATAGCAAACGG
>NZ_KV794884.1:14941-29145 GCF_001808875.1 Neisseria sp. HMSC064E01 | reverse complement strand
GGGAGAATTAGGGGGTATTTGGGTAAAATTAGTGGATATTTGAAACGAAAACAGCCGAAAACCTGTGTTTGGGTTTCAGCTGTCGGGGGAAGGGCTTTTTTGCAAAGGTCTCTCTGCGTGTTAAGTCAAGACGCGAATTTTAAAATAAGATGAGACAACACTCCCTTTGAATCTGAACGCAGCATCATCGTTGCGAATACCAAGCCGCCGTGTAATACGAATGATGTAGAGGGTCGTCTGAAAACGGAAAAGGGGCCTCAAGGCTGTTTTCAGACGACCTTTACTTGATGGATGGGGGGTTTACGGCTTCCTTTATCCGTTTCGGAATAAGCAATATAAAAAAGTATTCTTTGTGTTTGCCGCAATTTCACTTAGAATGCGGCTCTTGCACACTTTTTCTTCAGGAGAGGATTATGTTGAAAAAATTCGTACTCGGCGGCATGACCGCATTGGTTTTGGCGGCCTGCGGAGGAGAGGGCGGCAGCGCGTCTTCTTCTGCTCCCGCCCAAACTGCCGGCGCTTCCGGTTCTTTAATCGAGCGTATCAACAATAAAGGTACGATTACCGTCGGTACCGAAGGCACTTACGCGCCGTTTACCTACCACGACAAAGACGGCAAGCTGACCGGCTACGATGTGGAAGTCACCCGAGCCGTTGCGGAAAAATTGGGCGTAAAAGTTGAATTTAAAGAAACGCAATGGGATTCGATGATGGCGGGTTTGAAGGCGGGACGTTTCGACGTGGTGGCAAACCAAGTCGGTCTGACCAGCCCCGAACGCCAAGCGACATTCGACAAATCCGAACCTTACAGCTGGAGCGGTGCGGTTTTGGTGGCGCGTAACGACAGCAACATCAAATCCATTGACGACATCAAAGGCGTCAAAACTGCGCAGTCCCTGACCAGCAATTACGGCGAAAAAGCCAAAGCCGCGGGTGCGGAGCTTGTGGCAGTGGACGGTTTGGCGCAATCGCTGACCCTGATTGAACAAAAACGCGCCGATGCGACATTGAACGATGAATTGGCGGTTTTAGACTATCTGAAGAAAAACCCGAATGCCGGCGTGAAAATCGTTTGGTCTGCGCCTGCCGATGAAAAAGTCGGTTCCGGCTTGATTGTCAATAAAGGCAATGACGAAGTCGTGGCGAAATTCAGCACGGCAATCAACGAGCTGAAAGCCGACGGCACGCTGAAAAAACTGGGCGAACAATTCTTCGGAAAAGACATCAGTGTTAAATAATTTTCTTGCTTCGCTGCCGTTTATGACGGAAACACGCGCCGACATGATTGTCAGCGCGTTTTTGCCTATGGTCAAAGCCGGTTTTATGGTCTCGCTGCCGCTGGCGGTGGCGTCGTTTCTTATCGGGATGGTGATTGCCATCGCCGTGGCTTTGGTGCGGATTATGCCTGCGGGCGGCATCGTGCGGAAAATCCTGCTGAAACTGGTGGAAACTTATATTTCCATCATCAGGGGTACGCCGCTGTTGGTGCAGCTTGTGATTGTGTTTTACGGGCTGCCGTCCGTCGGTATTTTCATTGATCCGATTCCCGCCGCCATCATCGGCTTCTCGCTCAATGTCGGCGCATATGCTTCCGAGACTATCCGTGCGGCGATTTTGTCCGTACCGAAAGGGCAGTGGGAAGCGGGTTTCTCCATCGGCATGACCTATATGCAGACTTTCCGCCGCATCGTCGCGCCGCAGGCATTTCGTGTTGCCGTGCCGCCTTTGAGCAACGAGTTTATCGGCTTGTTCAAAAACACCTCGCTCGCGGCGGTCGTAACGGTAACGGAACTGTTCCGCGTCGCGCAGGAAACGGCAAACCGTACCTACGACTTTCTGCCCGTCTATATCGAAGCCGCTTTGGTTTACTGGTGTTTCTGCAAGGTGCTGTTCCTGATTCAGGCGCGCTTGGAAAAACGCTTCGACCGCTATGTCGCCAAATAAGGGAAAGCCATGATTAAAATCCGCAGTATCCGCAAAACCTTCGGCGAAAACACCATTTTGCGTGGCATCGATTTGGATGTAGGCAAAGGGCAGGTGGTCGTCATCCTCGGACCTTCCGGCTCGGGGAAAACGACGTTTCTGCGCTGTTTAAACGCGCTGGAAATGCCTGAAGACGGACAAATCGAGTTCGACAACGAACGACCGCTGAAAATCGATTTTTCTAAAAAAACGACAAAGCACGACATTTTGGCATTGCGCCGAAAATCCGGCATGGTGTTCCAACAATACAATCTTTTTCCGCATAAAACCGCGTTGGAAAACGTGATGGAAGGTCCGGTTGCCGTACAAGGAAAACCTGCAGCCCAAGCGCGCGAAGAAGCTTTGAAATTGCTGGAAAAAGTTGGATTGGGCGACAAGGTTAACCTTTATCCCTACCAGCTTTCTGGCGGTCAGCAACAACGCGTCGGCATCGCCCGCGCATTGGCGATTCAGCCCGAGCTGATGTTGTTTGACGAACCTACTTCCGCGCTGGATCCCGAATTGGTGCAAGACGTACTGAACGCCATGAAAGAATTGGCGCAGGAAGGCTGGACGATGGTCGTCGTGACCCACGAAATCAAGTTCGCGCTTGAAGTCGCCACTACCGTCGTCGTCATGGACGGCGGCGTCATCGTAGAGCAAGGCAGTCCGAAAGAATTGTTCGAGCACCCCAAACACGAGCGGACGCAGAAATTTCTGCGGCAAATCCGTAAGGATTCGGCGGATTATCGACATTAAGCCGTTTCGCTCCATCAAAAGGTCGTCTGAAAACAAGCATAGCGGGTTTCGCTAAAACATCAGCCGTTTTCAGACGACCTTTTTCCATCATGGATTCACGTTGAAACGCTACGGCACCAACGAACGGCGACATAATGCTGTTTTCGCTATAAAATACCGCCTTTCCCATTTTTCCGCCCGTCCCTTACCATCATGATTGAAATCAAGAACCTCACCCTACAACGCGGTTTGAAAGTCCTGCTCGACAAAGCCAACGCCACCGTCAATCCCGGTCAGCGCGTCGGTTTGATCGGTAAAAACGGGACGGGCAAATCCAGCCTGTTTGCCTTAATCAAGGGTGAAATCACTCAGGATGGCGGCGATATCTCGATTCCGAAAAATTGGCGGATTGCTTCCGTTTCCCAAGAAACGCCGGATTTGGACATCTCCGCGTTGGACTACGTTTTGCAGGGCGATGCCGAGTTGCAGGCTTTTCAGACGACCTTGGCGCAGGCGGAAGCGCAAAATGACGGCATGAAACAGGCGGAATATCATGCCAAATTGGAAGAAATCGACGCTTATACCGCACCGGCCCGTGCGGCGAAATTGTTAAACGGACTGGGTTTTTCGCAAGAAGAACACAGCCGTCCCGTCAAATCTTTTTCCGGCGGCTGGCGTATGCGCCTGAACCTTGCGCAAGCCTTGATTTGCCGCGCCGATTTGCTCTTACTTGACGAACCGACCAACCACTTGGATTTGGAAACTGTCTTGTGGCTGGAAAACCACCTTGCTTCTTTACCCTGCACGCAAATCATCATTTCCCACGACCGCGATTTTCTCAACGCGGCAACTACACAAACCATCGAATTGTCGCAGCAAAAACTCACGCAATACGGTGGCAATTACGATTTTTACCAAACCGAACGTGCGCAGCGTCTCGCGCAGCAACAAGCCGCCTATGTCAAACAGCAGGCGCAAATCAAACATCTGCAATCCTTTATCGACCGCTTCAAAGCCAAAGCCACCAAAGCCGTTCAAGCGCAAAGTCGCATGAAGGCGTTGGCGAAGCTCGAGCGCATCGCTCCCGCGCATCTGGACAGCGAGTTTTCCTTCGAGTTTTACAATCCCGACCATCTGCCCAATCCTTTACTGAAGCTGGAACACGCTGATTTGGGTTACGAAGGCAAAACCGTCCTGCACGACATTACCCTGTCGCTGGAAAGTGGCGCACGTTATGGGCTATTGGGTGTCAACGGCAGCGGTAAATCTACATTTATCAAAGCCTTGGCAGGAAAAATTGATTTGCTTTCCGGCAGCATCGTCCGTTCCGAAAAACTCAATATCGGCTATTTTGCCCAGCACCAGCTCGACACCATCCGCGCCGACCAAAGCCCTGTTTGGCACATTCAGCAGCTTTCTCCCGAAGTGCGCGAGCAAGAAATCCGAAATTTCCTCGGAGGCTTCAACTTTGTCGGCGACATGGCGTTGCAGAAAACCGAACCTTTTTCCGGCGGAGAAAAAGCCCGTCTCGCCCTTGCCATGATTATCTGGCAAAAGCCAAATCTGCTGCTGCTTGACGAACCGACCAACCATTTGGACTTGGATATGCGCCACGCCCTGACACTTGCGTTGCAAAGTTTCCAAGGTGCCTTAATCGTCGTGTCGCACGACCGCAGCCTGCTCGAAGCGACTACCGACAGCTTCCTCCTTATTGACAAAGGTCGTCTGAAAAACTTTGACGGCGACTTAAATGACTACCGTCAATGGCGGTTGGCGCAGGAAAACGCCACAGCCGCCCCTGCTGCTTCCGCACAAAGCCAAAACCGCAAAGACACCAAGCGTATCGAAGCACAAATCCGTCAAGAAAAAGCCCGACGCGGCAAGCCGATACAACAGAAAATCGACAAAGCCGAAAAAGAAATGGTGCAGCTTTCTGAAATTCAAACGGCATGTGAAACATTTTTGGCACAAGAGGAAGCCTATTCGGACGAAAATAAAACAAAATTACAACAAACCCTCACACAATTAACAGAAATTAAAGTAAAATTAACACAAATAGAAGAAAACTGGCTTTTGTGGCAAGAAGAGCTGGAGCAAATCCTGACGGAAATCGACGCAGAATTTACACAACCATAAATACTTCGCAGCGAGGGTTTCCGTACTTGCCTTCAGAAGCCGCCAAAAAATACAGTTCGGCATGGTCATTTCAGATCGTCGAACTGTATAAAAACAAAAATAGGTCGTCTGAAAACTCAATCTACGGAAAACACATGCGTTCACGAATTAAGCAAGGAGCACTTATCGTCGCATCCTCCCTCATTTTGGGCTTATCCCTCCACACCGCAGCAGCCGTCTTCAGTTGCCATTCCGGTAACAGCAAAACCTACACATCCGAACCATCGGGAAACTGCACAGGTGCGGACCTGCCCAAAATCAGCAGCCACCAAGGCGGTGCATACCGTTTGAAAATCAACAAATTAAGCAGCGATAGCGAAGAAAAGGCAGCCAAGCCCAAGAAAGCGCGTTCAAAAGAAAAATCGCGGGAAAAAGCGCAAGAGCAAGAGACAAAGAGCAAAAACGCCAAATCACGCGCTAAAAAATCGGATAAATCCGCAAAAACGTCGTCTGAAAACGAGTGAAGCAATTTTCGCTAAAACGAATAAGACGGTTTGCACAGTTTGAAATTTAAAAGCCAGCTGTCCTATTTGAGAGAATATGCTGGGATTGTTATACTATTACAGTTGAATGCAATATCTATCGAACAATTACTTATTTCACATTACGACCTTACCATGAAACAATCACTTCACGCATTGGCAGCTTCATTGCTGATGTTTGCCGCCGCATCAGGCGCACAAGCTTCCTCTAAAATCTATACCTGCACAGTCAACGGCGAGGTTGTCTATACTTCACGCCCATCTGGAAACTGCCATTCGGCAGATTTACCGACCATCGGCAAATACAGCAGCACGCGCTACGATGCTCCCGCTTTAGAAATGCCCGAGTCTGCTGCCGAAGCTCCGTCAAAACGAGCCGGTAACGCAAAACCTGCCCCTAAAAATACCGCTAAGGCGAATCCTGCACCTGCGCCCATCCGTCCTGCTCCTGAAGTTGCAGCAACTCCTGCGCCCAAATCCTCCGGCAGCACTAGCCGCCGTTCGATTTTGGAAACGGAATTGAGCAACGAACGTAAAGCGTTGAGTGAAGCGCAAAAATCTCTGGCTCAAGCCCGCGTAGCCAAAGGCGGTCATGTCAACCAACAGGAAATCAACAGCCTGCAAAGCGCGGTACTCGATCGCCAGCAAAACATCCAAGCCCTGCAAAGGGAATTGAGCCGAATGTAGGTCGTTCCTGCCTTTTTATCTGCCTTTCTCGGTTTTACATTACGTTAAATATTTCTAAAATATAAAGTTTTACAATAGACCTTTAAAACTTTTAGAAATAGGTACGTATATGGCATCCTATTTATCCGCTTTTGTACTGGCTGCACCTATGGTGCTTGCCGCTCCGTATGTTGCCGCTGCACATCCTGCACAAGAGCAGATGCAGCAAAATATCGATACTGTTTTGAAAATTGCGCGCAATACTTCCTTGAGCGAGCCGCAGCGTGTCAAACAAATACAGCAGTATGCCGACCGTTATTTGGATTATGAACGCATTTCCGCTTTGGCCGTCGGTGCGCCTTGGCGCAATTTCTCGGCACAGCAGAAAACAGATTTTATTCAAGCATTCAAAGAGATGGTGGTTTCGATGTATTCCCATTCCGCTTTGGTGGGCGCTGCCGATGCGAAGGTTAAATTGCTGCCTAAAATGACTGAAAACGGCAATAAGTTTGATGTGTTTTCGGAGATTCAAACAAAAAGCGGTAAGAAATACGAAGTGGCGTATCAGCTTTATCGGGTAGGCTCTGCTTATAAAATCTACAATTTCCGTTTGGATGGCACAAGCTTAGTAACGGTGTACCGCAATCAATTCAATGAGTTGATCAAACAAAAAGGTATCGACGGTACAATTGCCACCATTAAAGCCAAGGGTTTGAAAAAGCAATAATTTTGACTGGCAATTTCCTGTTTTCTCATGAGAGGCATCGGGATGGATTCCTTGTTTGAGAATGGAGTATTAAAAATCAATAGGTTGAAAATGAATGGTTTTGTATTTATTTGAAGCTTATAGATTTGACAAACAAAAAGGTCGTCTGAAAACTTTTAAAGTTCAGACGACCTTTTGTTTATTCTGAATCATGGTTGTAGTGGAGTTGGTTTACTTCCTGCTACTTTGTTACTGCAAATTGACTCAAGGGAAATGATTTTTAAAAATAGTAAAGCACAGAACGGATGGATTCTGTGCTACCTCTATGGTTCATAACGTTTAATTACAACGCCACATCCTGATCTATTTGCGCCACGCTTATCAAGCCATCAAGTGTTTGCTCATTTGCGGAACATTGTTGTCTTCAAATTTAATCAAGCTGGCTTTTGCGTGATAACCCAATACTTTGGCAACCAGTCCGCTCATGGTTTTTCTCAGCATACGGTTGTAGCGTTCTGCTGAGCGATTGTAGGCGCGTCGCGCAGATACAACATCAGTTTCGGCGGCGTCCAGCATTTCAAGCTGACTTTTAAGACCTTGATCGGGACGTTGTTTCAGGCTTTTTTCTAAAACTTCTTGCAGGGCGCGGAGTGAGTTGTTCAAGCTTGCTTCCGCGTTGCACAAGCGAGAAAGAGATTCCGGTGAAAATGATTTGGATGCTTGGGTCAATACGGCTTCAGCATCGCCACATGAGGACAATAAATTGCTGTCGACATTGTCATCCTCTCGTCCCAGATAAATTTTTGAAGCATCCAAAACATGTCTGACTGCCTGATGGCGGCACGCTAGGGCGATACGAAGTGCAACAAAAGATTCTTGATAATCTTTTTTGCAACGGTCTAATTTTTGTTTGAAGTTGAGCAGTAAAACGGTCAGTATTACGGCGATGAAGATAAGACTGATGATTCCCATAGTGTGCATCCTTATTGTTTGTTGCAGTAATGTGTTGTTTGATATATGCGGATTTTGCTGTTTGTGAGTAGATACAGTTAGCCGCTGTTTTTAATTTAGTTGCGTGTAATTATACCCTAAATAAATTATTTTGCCCATTAGTCATAAAAGATTATTGGGGAAGGCAATAGGGAGGATAGGCTATGGCGGTTCCGTCCGATAGGAAAATGAAATATCAAGTTGGTAAAAAGGTCGTCTGAAAATTTTCAGACGACCTTTTGATTACGCTAGTTCAAACTTATTTCGCCAATTCGGCACGCAGTTTGTGGGTAACGTTCATCATTACTTGGAGTTGTTCCAGAGTTTCTTTCCAACCGCGTGTTTTCAGACCGCAGTCGGGGTTCACCCACAAGCGTTCAACCGGTACGACTTCGATGGCTTTGCGCAACAGGTGTTCCACTTCGGCTTCTGTCGGTACGCGTGGGCTGTGGATGTCGTAAACGCCCGGGCCGATGTCGTTCGGGTATTTGAATTCGCCGAACGCGGTCAACAGTTCCATGTCGGAACGTGAAGTCTCGATGGTGATGACGTCGGCGTCCATAGCTGCGATGGCAGGCAGGATGTCGTTGAACTCGGAGTAGCACATATGGGTGTGGATTTGTGTGCTGTCTTCGCAACCGGTAGAGGACAGGCGGAAGGATTCGCCCGCCCAGTTCAGGTAGGCATCCCAATCGGCACGTTTCAAAGGCAGACCTTCACGGATGGCAGGTTCGTCGATTTGGATGACTTTGATGCCTGCTTTTTCCAGATCCAATACTTCGTCGTTCAGAGCCAGTGCGATTTGTTTGCACACGGTAGAACGTGGGATGTCATTGCGGACGAAAGACCATTGCAGGATGGTTACGGGGCCGGTCAACATGCCTTTCATCGGGCGTTTGGTCAGGCTTTGTGCGTAAGTAGACCAAGCCACGGTCATGGCTTCAGGACGGCTTACGTCACCGAAGATGATCGGTGGTTTCACGCAGCGTGAACCGTAGCTTTGTACCCAGCCGTATTGGGTGAACGCGAAACCGCTCAACAGTTCGCCGAAGTATTCGACCATGTCGTTACGCTCGGCTTCGCCGTGTACCAGTACGTCCAAGTCCAGTTTTTCTTGCTCTTCAACCACCAAGGCGATTTCTTTTTTCATCGCGGCTTCGTAATCGGCGGCAGACAGTTCGCCTTTTTTGAAGGCTGCACGTGCTTGGCGGATTTCGGTAGTTTGTGGGAAAGAACCGATGTTGGTCGTCGGCAGCAGAGGCAGGTTCAACCATGCTTGTTGTGCTTTGATACGGTCGGCAAATGGAGATTTGCGTTGGTCTGCGTTGGCAGGCAGGTCGGCCAGGCGTTTGGCAACGTCTGCACGGTGGATTTCGCTGCTGTTGGCACGGGAGTCGGCGGCAGCTTGGCTGGCAGCCAGTTCTTCGGCAACAGAATCACGGCCTTCGTTCAATGCGGCTTTCAGAACGCGCAATTCTTGGGTTTTTTGCAGGGTAAATGCCAACCAAGAGTACAGGTCGGGTTTGTTGGCTTTCAGTTTTTCTTCAACTGACAAGTCAAATGGAGTGTGCAGCAGAGAGCAAGAGCTGGAAATCCACAAACGGTCGCCCAGTTTGGCTTTCAGAGGCTCGACAGTTTCCAACACTTTGTTCAGGTTGGCGCGCCAGATGTTGCGACCGTCGATAACGCCGGCAGACAGGACTTTGTCGTAGTCAGCGAAAGCGTCCAGTTGCTCGGGAGCGCGTACCAAGTCGATGTGCAGGCCGTCAACAGGCAGTGCTTTCAGCAATGCGGCGTGTTCGGCAACGGAACCGAAGTAAGTGCTCAACAGGATTTTGGCGTTTACTTTGCTCAAAGTGGCGTAAACGTCTTTGTAGGCTTCTACCCATTCTTTAGGCAGGTCAACAGCCAATGCAGGCTCGTCGATTTGAATCCATTCAGCACCGGCTTCAACCAAAGCATTCAGGATTTCAACGTAAACGGGCAGCAGTTTTTGCAACAGGATCAGGCGGTCGAATTCGACTGCGCCTTTTTCTTTACCTACCCACAGGAAGGTCAGCGGGCCGACGATGGTCGGTTTGGCTTTCAAACCGAGGGCTTGGGCTTCTTTCAGTTGTTGAACGTAGTGTTTGGCGTTCGCTTTGAATTCGGTATCGGCGTGGAATTCAGGCACCAGATAGTGATAGTTGGTGTCGAACCATTTGGTCATTTCGATAGCGAATTGGTCTTTGTTACCACGAGCCAGTTGGAAGAATTGTTCCAAAGACAGGTTTTGGCTGTCGAAGCCGAAACGGGCAGGGATTGCGCCGGTAGCGACTTGCAGGTCGAGGATGTGGTCGTAGAAGGTGAAATCGCCTACGGCAACGAAATCGGCGTTGGCAGCGGCTTGGTGTTTCCAGTTTTTCTCGCGCAGGTCTTTGGCGACGTCGAGCAGCTCTTGTTCGCTGATTTCCTTGCGCCAGTATTTTTCTTGGGCGAATTTCAATTCACGGAAGGCGCCGACACGCGGGAAGCCTGAGAAATGTAATGTTGTCATGTTGAACTCTCCAGTTGGATTTTGTAAGGACCGGTTCAATCCGAATCGGTCGGTATTGTAAATCAGAATAGGGCGGATGGGGCGGCGTTTTGTTTTTCAGACGACCTTTGGGGTCGTCTGAAACCGTTTTATACGGCTTTAGGGACGCACGCCTAAAATATGGCAGATGGCGTAAGTCAGCTCGCTGCGGTTGAGCGTGTAGAAGTGGAAATCTTTCACGCCTTCGCGGGACAGGACTTTGACCATGTCGATGGCGATACTTGCCGCAACCAGATTGCGCGTAGCTTGGTCGTTGTCCAAGCCTTCATACATTTGCGACAGCCATTTCGGGATTTTGACGTTGGTCACTTGCGCCATTTTGCCGAGCTGCTTGAAGTTGGTAACAGGCAGGATGCCGGGTACGATTTCGACATCGATGCCCAACATCACGCAGCGGTCGCGGAAGCGCAGGTAGCGTTCTACGTCGAAGAAGAATTGGGTGATGACGTGGTTTGCACCCGCATCGATTTTGCGCTTCAGATTGATCAGGTCGGCTTGTGCGGATTTCGCTTCGGGATGCACTTCCGGATATGCAGCTACGGAGATGTCGAAGTCGGCGACGGAGCGCAGGAGTTTGACCAAGTCTTCGGCGTAAAACGGTTTTTTCTCATAACCGGGTGGCTCATCGCCGCGCAGAGCGACAATACGGCGGATGCCGCTGTCCCAATAGTCTTTGGCGATTTGGCGCAATTCGTCGGGAGAAGCGTCGATGCCGGTCAGGTGCGGCGCGGCTTCCAAGCCGGTTTCTTGTTTGATGCGCTTGACGATGCTATGCGTACGGTCGCGTTCGCCGGAGTTTGCGCCGTAAGTTACGGATACGAACTTGGGATGCAGGGTTTGCAGGCGATGGATAGAGTCCCACAGCATGGTTTCCATTTGTTCGTTTTTCGGTGGGAAAAATTCGAACGAAACGTTGATGTCGCCTTTCAAATCGGAAAGGCTGTTATTTAACGCATTGATTTCTTTTGCGTAATTCATTGGCTGTGTACCTCGGTTGTCTTTTTTAAACGTTTTCAGGTTGGTATGATAAATTTGCCTTGTGTATGAGTCAAATTCAAAATTTTCAGAAAGTTTATGAATTATTTTAATGTAGGTACCGTTGACCCTGTTCCTATTTATATGAGGACAGGCTGAGAAGAAAATACCTATTCAGAGATGTGGGGATGTTTTGAAATTATTTGAAATTAAATGAATTTCAATGGTTGGTATTTCACTTGAACAGCGGCATCGACGGAATATTTCGCATTTGAATTTGCACGAAGCCCGTTAAAACGTCGTCTGAAAATTTTTCAGACGACGTCTTTGTCTTTAGCTTGCAAACGATACAGTTTCACTCAGCCTCTTCAATCCATGCCTGTTGTACGGCTTCGAGGATGCGTTCACCGCAGCGTGCGGGATCGTCGTCGAAATCAGGCAACGCCATAATCAGGTCGCGCAACTGGGTGAAGCGAACGGTTTTTGGGTCGATGTTGTCTCCGTGCAGGTCGTAGAGTTCTTCGGCGATGCGTTGGGTGTCTGTCCATTTCATGATGTCGTTCCTTTTGGAGTGTCCGAATTTTCGATTCGGGTTTCAGTTGTAGGGGTATTTTAATGCTTCTATAAACCGAGCGGCAGGCTTTTGTTCAACCGTTTTACGCAATGGTAAGGCATGCAGGGCAACGGGCGGTTTGGGTAAGCGCTTGTCTGCAATGCCAAATGCTTCCGAAATCGCACATGGTATTTTCCCATGTAATATTTTCATTTCAGACGCTTAAAACATTTTGCTGACTTTCACTTAGAAAAATTTACATTTTGTCATGCAACCAAATCATATGGAATGGTTCTTAAAGTAATCCATTACAGTATGAATAAGAGGAAAATTGATGAATAACACACTCAATGCCAAATTATCCAAACTTATTTACGCGCTCGCTTCCGACGACCCCAATTATCTTGCCAAAGCGGGCGTGTTCGACCGCCTGCTGCTGCTCATCCGCGAGCTTTATCAGATGCTGGACGATAGTGAGGGACTGAATCGGCTCTCGCTGCGCCTCCGTTATGGCAAGCGTTACGGCATGATTGCTTTAGATGCCGCCGCGCCTGGCGAAGATGCGGGCGCTTTGCGTTTGAAACGCTGGATGGTGTATTCGCGTATTGCGGAACGCATCGTCGGCTGCGGCAACGATTTATCTGTCGCGCTTGACGACATGGTGGTGGAAAACGAAGAAGCGAAACAGCGTTATACAGATGCCGCAAACGAAATCATCAAACGCTTCGGCTTGGCGGGCTATGTACCCGAGCCGCCGAAATCCATGGCAACAGCGCAAAACGAGCCTGCGCCGAAATCCGAACCTAAGAGCA
Source organism: Neisseria sp. HMSC064E01 (assembly GCF_001808875.1). Lineage (NCBI taxonomy): Bacteria > Pseudomonadati > Pseudomonadota > Betaproteobacteria > Neisseriales > Neisseriaceae > Neisseria > Neisseria sp. HMSC064E01. Next base: position 16,511 of record NZ_KV794884.1, on the reverse strand, counting down.
TCATAACCCGCCGCGGCAGCAGCCTCAGTATGCTCAACGCCAAAGGCAGAGTGGAAAGCTATCCCGTCGCCCAAACCACCGCTTCGATGAAAGTATCCCGCTTAAGGTTTATCGTTCCCCGTTCCAAATAATGATTTGATGGCGATTTGACGGAAGGTCGTCTGAAAACGGTCGGTAAGGCAGTTTTCAGACGACCTTTTGTTTGCTTAAAACTTGGCAGAGGTCGTCTGAAAATTACTTGATCCGTTTCAGACGACCTCTTTGCATCAATGCTCTTCGCGCGCGTGGTTGATGGTGTATTTGGGTATTTCGACCACCAAGTCTTCGTCAGCGACGACCGCCTGACAGCTCAGGCGCGAGTCGGCTTCCAAGCCCCATGCCTGGTCGAGCAGGTCTTCTTCCAATTCGGTCGGCTCTTCCAAGCTGTCGAAGCCTTTGCGGATGATGACGTGGCAAGTGGTGCAGGCGCAGGATTTTTCGCAGGCGTGATCGACTTCGATGTCGTGGTCGAGCAGCACGTCAAGGACGGTTTTGCCTTCGGGTGCATCTTCAATGACTGCGCCTTCGGGACATAATACGGCGTGTGGGAGTACGGTGATTTTGGGCATTTTTATTGTCTCTTGTAATGAGTGGTTTGATAATGGTGGGGCTTAACAATATTCTGTGTTCTATGTCCATTCGAATGTAAATAATGCAATCCGGCTGACGGGTTCGTAGAGCAGAATTACGTCATCTGCTCCGTTGGAGTATCCATATCCTGAGCATGAGGCAATATGGTAGAAAGGATTACCCTGGTGTTCTATGAATACGTTCCAATCCTTGTCTTCTTTTAGAGTGAAGGCGGGAGGAATGGGACTAGTATCTACCCAATTTCCACCTTTAATCACTCCGCCTAATCTATCAAGATATAGACCAAAATAGGTATTATCGTAAGGCTCGTCGCCGTACCGCCCCTCTCGTTTTTCAAAATCTGATTTGTTCTTTTGATAGATTTGAACAGATTCATCGAAATACTTCAGTGCTTCTTGATAAAATTCTTCTTTACACGTTTCCAGAATGTCTTTGTTTTCAAAAGCATTGGGATCGAAATCGGCGCAAAGTATTTGTTTTAAGTTCTCTCTGTATTGAGGACTGCGGGTGAAATAGCCTTCTTCTCCCAAAAATTCATATTTGTTATCGTCTGTCAAACGGAAAGCCAGCCAGTTTTCACCAATAAATTCATTGTGGTAAGCGGGTGTGCAGCCACTTATATTGTATCCATAAGGTTCGATTGGGTTGATAAGATGGACGATAGTGCCACTCCATTCTGTTTTAAATTCTCCTAAATCTATACTCATCATGGGCAAAAAATGATTTTTTAGCCATGACTGTTTTTCACAGAATACAGTTTCTGGTTCTGCAAAAGCAATGAGATTTTCATTGAGTTCGTTAACTTTTTCCTTGAACGGGAGATTTGTAAGTTTGTTCATGGTTTGCTCATATTTAGGCTGTTTATTATTTCAGACGACTTTTTGTAATGAAGGGGTCGTCTGAAACCGTTTATATAGTGGATTAACTTTAAACCAGTACG